>NZ_JBAKHL010000116.1:0-10212 GCF_036902715.1 Micromonospora sp. CPCC 205546 | reverse complement strand
GGTGACGGGGGATTGGTTCGACACCACGGGTATGGATGCGGATTACTGGGTGCGTAATTTGCGTGAGCCGGTGCGGTTCCATGATGCGGTGACGGCGTTGGTGGGGCAGGGCTACGACACGTTCATCGAGGTCAGTCCGCATCCGGTGCTGGTGGGCAGCATTGAGGCGCCGGTGGTGACGGGCACCCTGCGTCGGGATC
This sequence comes from Micromonospora sp. CPCC 205546, assembly GCF_036902715.1. Taxonomy (NCBI): domain Bacteria; kingdom Bacillati; phylum Actinomycetota; class Actinomycetes; order Micromonosporales; family Micromonosporaceae; genus Micromonospora; species Micromonospora sp. CPCC 205546. The sequence continues at coordinate 10,012 of NZ_JBAKHL010000116.1, read as the reverse complement.
TGGACGGTTGGGCGGAGTTCCTGCGCAACGCCGGGCTCGTGTGGAGCCACGGTGTGCCGGTGGACTGGGCGAGCCTGTTCCCGCAGCGGCACGTGGTCCCCGATCTGCCGACGTATCCGTTCCAGCACGAGCGGTACTGGCTCGACGGCCCGGCCGACGACGGCCGGCCCGCCCGGGTGGTGCTGCCGCCGGAACCGGCCGAGCCGGTCGCCGTGCTCGGCCCGATGTCCCGGGACGACCTGGTCGAGGTCGTCCGCACCCAGGTCGCCGCGGTCCTCGGGCACCGCGACACCGACGCCGTGCCGGCCGGTCAGGACCTGATGGAGCTCGGCTTCGACTCGCTCACCTCGATGGAGCTGCGCAACCGGCTCGCGCGGCTGACCGGGGTCCAGGTGCCGCCGACGCTGGTCTTCGAGAACCGGACGGCGCTGCGGATCGCCGGCGTGGTGCACGAGCGGCTGCACGACGCCGGCCCGTACACCGGACCGTCTCTGCTCGAGGTCGCGGCCCGGCGCCGGACCACACCGAGCGCCGACCGCGCGCCGCTCTCCTTCCACCAGCAGCGGCTCTGGTCGCTCGACCGGATGGTGCCCGGCATCCCGGCCTACAACGTCGCCCTCGACCTGGACTTCAGGGGCGAGCTGGCGGTGGCCGACCTGGAGGCGGCGTTCAACGAGGTGATCGCCCGGCACGAGATCCTGCGCACCACGTTCCCGCACGTCGACGGGGAGCCGTGGCAGCGGGTGGCGCCCAGCCTGACCGTGACGATCCCGTTCGTCGATCTCGGCGAGCTGCCGCCGGCCGAACGCGCGGCCCGGTTCGCCCGGATCGCCGCCGAGGAGTCCCGGCACGTCTTCGACCTGAGCGCCGGCCCGCTGCTGCGCGCGGTGCTGGTCGGCCTCGGCCCCCGGGAACACCGGCTGGTGCTGGTCCTGCACCACATCGTGGTGGACGCCTGGTCCGGCTACGTGCTGATGCGCGAGGTCATGGCCATCCACGCCATGCTCACCGCTGGCGAGCCCGTGCGGCTGGCGCCGCCGCCCGTGCAGTACAGCGACTTCACGCTCTGGGAACGCGAGCGGATGAGCGGCGACGCGCTGCGGGAGAAGCTCGCGTACTGGCGGGAGCAGCTCGGCACCGATCGGAGCGGCCTGGAGCTGCCGACGGACCACCCGCGCCCGGCGGTGCAGACGATGGCCGGCGACAGCCTGCGGTTCACCCTGGACGAGGACCTGGTCACCGCCCTGCGGGAGGTCGGCGACGCGCACGACGCGACGCTGTTCATGACGCTGGTGGCGGCGTTCAACGTGCTCCTGCACCGGTACAGCGGCGCCGACGACGTGGTGATCGGCACGCCCGCCGCCAGCCGCCTCGACGTGGACATCGAGGAGCTGGTGGGTTTCTTCGTCAACACGGTCGTGCTGCGGACCAGCCTGGCCGGCGATCCGGAGTTCGCCGAGCTGCTGACCCGGGTCAAGACCGTCAGCACCGAGGCCTACGCGCACCAGGACATCCCGTTCGAGCTGCTCGTGCGCGAGCTGCTGCCCGGGCGCGGCATCAACATGAACCCGCTGTTCCAAGTGTGCTTCGCCATGCAGCCCAACCCGCGCGAGCGGTTCTGGGACGGCTCGCAGCTCACCGGCGGGCGGGAGATCCGCAACGGTACCTGCAAGTTCGACCTGTGGGTCTCGCTCACCGAGCAGGACGGTTACCTCAGCGGCGAGGTCGAGTACAGCACCGACCTCTTCCGGCGGGACACCGTCGAGCGCATCGTCGCGGCCTACCGCACGCTGCTGGGCGCGGTGGCCGCCGCGCCCCGGACCCGGATCTCGCAGCTGCGCCTGCTCTCCGACGAGGAGGAGCGCGCGGCGATCCTCGCGGGCACCGGCGAGAGCCGGCTCTTCCCGGGCGCCGACCGGTGCCTGCACCAGCTCGTCGAGGACGCGGTGGACCGGTGGCCGGACCGGATCGCGGTCACCTGCGAGGGCCGCGAGCTGACCTTCGGCGAGCTCGACCGGCGTGCCAACCGCCTCGCGCACCGGCTGGTGGCGCTGGGCGTGGGCCGGGACGAGCCGGTCGGCGTCTGCGCGGAACGGTCCGTCGAGCTGGTGGTGGCCCTGCTGGGCGTGCTCAAGGCGGGCGGCGCGTACGTGCCGATCGACCCGTCCTACCCGGCCCGACGGGTGGAGTTCATGCTTGCCGACGCGGCGCCCGGCATCCTGCTGACCCAGCCGCACCTGCTGCTCACGCTGCCCGACCACGCCGCGAAGGTGCTGCTGCTGGACGAGGAGATCGACGGCCCGGACACCCGGATGAGCGTCGCCGGGCCGGGCGATCTCGCGTACCTGATCTACACGTCGGGCTCGACCGGCGAGCCCAAGGCCGCCGCCGTCGAGCACCGCTCGATCGTCAACCGCCTGCTGTGGATGCAGCACGAGTACGAGCTGACCCCGGCCGACCGGGTGCTGCAGAAGACCCCGTTCAGCTTCGACGTGTCGGTGTGGGAGTTCTTCTGGCCGCTGATCATTGGCGCCCGCATGGTGCTGTCCCGCCCCGACGGCCACAAGGACCCGCGCTATCTGGCCGAGCTGATCCAGGCCGAGGGCATCACCACGATGCACTTCGTGCCCTCCATGCTGCTGATGTTCCTGGACGAACCGGCGAGCCGCGGGTGTACGTCGATCCGGCTGCTGTTCGCCAGCGGCGAGGCGCTGACCCCGGCCCACGTGCACCGCAGCCGGGCCGTCCTCCCGGAAACCCGGCTGCACAACCTGTACGGGCCCACCGAGGCCGCGGTCGACGTCACCTACTGGCCCTGCCCGCCCACGGGCGACGTGACCGTGGTGCCGATCGGCCGGCCGGTGGCCAACACCGCCATCCGGATCCTCGACCGGCACCTGCGCCCCGTGCCGCCGGGCGTGGCCGGCGAGCTGTTCATCGGCGGCGTGCAGGTGGCGCGCGGCTACCTGAACCGGCCCGAGCTGACCCGCGAGCGGTTCCTGACCGACCCGTACGCGGAGACGCCCGGCGCGCGGCTCTACCGCACCGGCGACCTGGGCCGGCTGTTGCCCGGTGGCGACATCGCCTACCTGGGCCGCACCGACTTCCAGCTCAAGGTGCGCGGCCTGCGGATCGAGCCGGGCGAGGTGGAGGCGGCCCTGCGCCGGCATCCGGCCGTCCGGGAGGCGGTGGTGCTGGCCCGCGAGGTCGGCGACGAGTCCGCCCACCAGCAACTGGTCGCCTACGTCGTGCCGCCCGAGGACGGCGCCGGCGAGCTGGAGTCGACCCAGGTCACCGAGTGGCGGGACGTGTTCGACCGCACCTACGACGGCGCGGCCCCGGCCGAGTCCGACTTCAACGTGGTCGGCTGGACCAGCTCCCGCACCGGTGAGCAGCTCCCGGACGACGAGATGCGAATCTGGGTCAATACCACAGTGGACCGAGTGCTCGCGCACCGGCCGCGGCGGGTGCTGGAGGTGGGTTGCGGCACCGGGTTGCTGCTGGCCCGCATCGCCCCGCACACCGAGGCGTACTGGGCCACCGACATCGCGGCGACGGCGCTGGACTACGTGCGCGAGCGGATCGTCCCCGACCTGCCGGCGGCCCCCGAGGTCAAGCTGTTCCAGGCCGGGGCGGACGAGGTGGGCGGGCTGGCGGCCGAGCCGTTCGACGTGGTCGTGCTCAACTCGGTCGTGCAGTACTTCCCGGACGTCACCTACCTGCGGCAGGTTGTCACCGCGGCGGCCGGCCTGGTGCGGCCCGGCGGGACGATCTTCCTGGGCGACCTGCGCAGCAAGCTGCTGCTGGAGGCCCTGCACACCGAGGTCGAGCTGGCCGGGGCCGAACCGGGCACCACCGTGGCGGAGCTGCGCCAGCGGATCCGGGCCCGGGTCGCCGAGGAGCAGGAACTGGTCGTCGACCCGCGGCTGTTCCGCTGGCTGCACCGCGAGATCGCCGAGATCTCGGCGGTCGAGGTCATGCTCAAGCGGGGCCGGCACCACAACGAGCTGTCCCGTTACCGCTACGACGTGGCCCTGACCGTGCGGGGCCCGGCCATCGAGGCCGTCCCGGCGCCGGCTCTGGAGTGGACCGGCGAGCTGACACCGGCCGGGGTGATCGGGATGCTCACGACGGACGTCCTGGTGGTGAACGACGTGCCCAACGCGCGCCTGGCCGAGGTGAACGGCTGGCTCGGGGCGCTGGCAACGGCGGACGGATCGGAGCGCCTCGATCGGTTGCGGCCGGTGGCGTCGGCGGGCGTGGAGCCGGAGGACTGGTGGGAGTCGGCGGCGCGGCACGGCCTCCGGGCGGACATCGCCTTCCAGGGTGACGACGGCCGCTACCAGGTGGTTTTGCGCCGTGCCGGCGTCCCGTTCCCGGTGCTGCCCGAGGCCGACCGGCTCGACCCGACGCCGCACCGGTACGTGAACAATCCGCTGCTCCTGCGGATCAGCCGGCAGCTCAGTCGAGAGGTGCGCGACTTCCTGCAGGACAAGCTGCCGGAGTTCATGACGCCGTCGGTCGTCGTAGCGGTGCCGGAGTTGCCGGTCGACGCGAATGGCAAGCTCGACCGCAAGGCGCTGCCCGTGCCGTACCGCCATTCCGACAGCAACGCCGGCCGGGTGCCGCCCCGCACCGACGACGAGAAGACGCTCGCCAGCATCTGGTCGGACGTGCTCAACATCGACGAGGTCGGCGTGACGAGCAGCTTTTTCGCGCTCGGCGGCGACTCGCTGCTGGTGATCCGGATGGTCGGCCGCGCGACGGCGGCCGGGTTCGCGGTCACGCCGCAGGACGTCTTCCAGGCGCGGACGATCGAGAATCTGGCCCGGCTTGCCGGTTCCCGTGGCCCTGCCGGTGCCGTGCCGGAGGTTCCCGCGTTCGTCGACGTGGCGCCTGAACTCGTCGCGCTGATCCGGCAGCGGTTCCCCGACGCGGATGACGTCTATCCGGCCGCACCCACGCAGCGGCACATCCTGCACCGGATGCGGCATACCCGTGAACCCGGCGGGAACGTCATCCACCACCGGTTCCGTATCGAGGACGCAACCTTCGACCCGGTGGCCCTGGAACGGGCCTGGCAGCACACGATCGACCGGTACCCGGCCCTGCGTACCAGCCACGTCCTGGTGCCGGGCGGGGAACCGGTGCAGGTCGTGCGCGGCGAGGTGAAGCTGCGCATCGACCGGCACGACTGGCGTTCGGTTCGGCCGGCCGAACAGCAGCGCAGGCTGCAGGCGTACGTGGCTCACCGGCGCGCGGCCGGATTCGACCCGGAGGCGCCATTGCAGATGCACGTCGCCCTGTTCCGGCTGGAAGAGCACGTCTGGGAGTACATCTATCTGTTCAACCTGGCCGAGCACGACGGCTGGAGCTACATGATCATCATGCGGACGCTGCTGGACGCCTACGAGGCCGCGTCTGCCGGGGAGGCGCTGCGACCCGAGCCGGTCGACGACTCGTTCGGCCGGCACTGCACGCTCAGCGCCCAGCGGGACCTGACCGAAGCCGAGGGGTTCTGGCGGACCCAGCTCGGCTCGCCGCTTCCGGCGCTCACCGTGCCGGCGGACCGGCGGGCCGTCGGCCTGGAACCGCCGTACCTGCAGGAAACCATCGTCGTGCCCGCACTTGCCACCGCGGCTCTCACCGCGCTGGCCAAGCGTGCGGATCTGACCCTCTACACCGTCGTGCTGGGCTGCTGGGCCATGGTCATGAGTGAGGTGACCGGCAGCCCTGACGTCGTGGTAGGTACCGTCTTCTCCGGTCGTGGAACGGCCCAGCTGGACATCGACCAGACGGTCGGCCAGTTCTTCAGCATCCTGCCGGTGCGCCACCGGGTGGACGCCGACGCCGGGCTGCCCGCGTGGCTGCGGGGCTTGCACGAGCACGTGGCCGAAATCAGCCGGTACGAGTATCTGCCGCTCGCCCGCCTGCACGAGCTGGCCGGGGTGCCGCTCGAGGAGAACCTGTTCGACAGCTTCGTCGTCAACGAGACCTTCCCGGAGTTGGAGTCCAACTTCGAGCGGTTCGCCCGGGTACTCGGTGCCACGCCGGTGGAACTGCTCAATCAGACGGAGCATCCGATGCGGCTCGAGGTCGCCTTCGCCAACGGCGAGGTGCTGGTGAACTTGAACCACTACGCTGACCGCTTCGCGCCGGGAGAGGTGGCCTCCTGGCTCGACAAGCTCGAAAAGGTGCTGCTCGCCGTCGCGGAGAACAGCGACCGATCGGTCGGGGAACTGGTCGGACGCGCCGGAAAGCCGGTTGCGCGTGCTCCGTACCCGTCGGTACCGGATGGCAGCCGATCGTCCGGTACTCTGGCCGCGCCCGAATCCGACGATTCCGCGAGGTCGAGATGAAGATCGCTGTGGCCGGCTCCATCGCCACGGACCAGCTGATGACCTTCGACGGGCACTTCGGCGAGCTGTTTCGTGAGGCACTGCCGCAGGTGTTCGTATCGTTCCTCGCGGACGAGTTGGTGATCCGGCGTGGCGGCGTCGCGGCCAACATCGCCTTCGGCCTGGCGCAGTTGGGCATACGGCCGGTGCTCCTGGGTGCGGTCGGGAAGGACTTCGAGGAGCACCGGGCCTCTCTGCGTGGACTCGGCGTCGAGTGCGACTTCATCCACGTCAGCGACAAGGCGCACACCGCGCGCTTCATCTGCGCCACCGATCGCGATGACAACCAGATAGCCAGCTTCTACGCCGGCGCGATGGCCGAAACCGGAGCCATCCGGCTGGTCCCGGTGGCTGAGCAGATCGGCGGCCTGGACATGGTCGTCGTCGGTGCCAGCGACCCCGGCGCGATGCTCGCGCAGGCCGCCGAGTGCCGGGCGAATGGCTACCCCTTCGCCGCTGACCCCTCGCAGCAGCTGCCGCGGATGAACGGCGAGCAGGTCGTGGAGCTGATCACCGGAGCCGACTATCTGCTGACCAACGAGTACGAGAAGTCGCTGCTGCAGAGCAAGGCGGGCCTGACGGACGAGCAACTATTGGAATTGGTCCGAGTTCGCGTCACCACTCTGGGCAAGGACGGCGTGGAGATCGCCGAACGAGACGGTGCCACCTTCCACGTCGCGGTGCCGGCCACTATCGAGACCCCGGATCCGACCGGTGGCGGCGACGCGTTCCGTGCGGGCTTCTTCGCCGCACTCTCCTGGGATCTGTCGTTGGTCCGGGCCGGCCAGCTGGGCTCGCTGGTCGCCGGCCTTGCCTTGGAAAGAATCGGCGCCCAGGAGTACCAGGTCGACCCGGCCGTGCTTCTCGACCGCATGCGCCAGGGATATGGCGAGGAGGCTGCACGGGACCTGGCTCGACACCTCTCCTGAACCCTGCGTCTCCCTAGGTCGACCAGAGGACTGCAGCGGCGGCGCCCCCCACTCGGCGCCATGACAAAGACGATCCGCCACGAGATCTACACCGTCGGCGGACGACTCACCCACACCGCCGCCGACTCCACCTGCACCTTCCCGAGCCTGGCCCTGGGCAGACGCACTTCTTGCCGCCCTGAGCCGCATCCGTGCACCACCCGCCCCCGCCGGCTGACCACCACCGACCCGACCACAACGACCAGCATCAGGGAGCCGGCCGGACAGACCGGCGAACCCCACCCGCCCCTCCACGGAAATCAACACTGGTCAATCCTCACGTGCCGACCTGTCACACCAGGAACCATCCGTGGATCCGGGCTCAGACGGTCAGCGGGTCCATCGACTCGTCCAGCATTCCGACAAGCGCCGCCCCGGCGGGGCTGAGCTCGTACAGGACATGTCGGCCAGCCCGCCGCCGATGGACCACCCCGGCATTGGTCAAGGCGGTCAGGTGCTCCGAGACAGTGCTCGGCGCCAGCCGCAGCTGCTTCGCCAGGCCCGCGGTCGTGCCGGGCGCAGCGAGCGCCCGCAGGATCAGGGAACGGCCCTGCCCCACCAGAATTCCGAGTCGCGCCCCTGGACTGCACACGCCTCCCGACGTTCCACGCGCGGCGCCTGCCCTCTCCATGAGGCTTGCCACGCCCCGAGCCTGGTAGATGACCACCACACTGCCCGCCTCGTCGGTGATGCGCAGTGGACCATCGGTGCGAAAGACCAGCGGCATCACGTAGATCACGCCGCCGTCCATCTGCGGCACTGCCGCGTGTCGGCGGAGCGTCCTGATCCCGCCGGGAACGTACACGCTCGTCAGCAGTGCTGTGGGGCCTTCAGTGGCCAAGGTCTGCGCTCGGTAGAGAACCTCGTCGTCGAGCAGCAGCTGCATCCGGCTCCAATAGGGCGCCAGCACGGCCTCCCAGTACGCCGCGAACCCGTCGGCAAGCCAGCTGAGCATCTCGGCCGGATCCTCCGCGGGATGGGCCATCCGTTCGGGCACGGTCCCCCGCGGCATGATTTTGGCCAGCCAGTCCGTCAGGCCCGGCAAGCTGCCGGAACGCACGGTGTTCAATTCCTTCGGCAGTCCGGCGCGGGCCGGCGGGGCGGCCGGACAGAAATGGGCCGGCCACGGATTCGGCCGTTGTGCCTGCCACCAGCGCACAGGCGCGAGTTCGGGAACCCTGCTCACGGCCGCATGGGCCTCGGTCGACCACTGCGTGTACGGCCAGGGCGCCCGGCCCTCATAGCGGCCGAGAATCGAGAGGCTGGAAAGGGTCTCCCACAGCCGGCTAGTGGTGATCCTCAGTCCCGTGTAGACAGCCTCGTCAGCTTCTTCATGCATATGAGTCCCCCCGCAGGACAACATTTACGACGATGACCTAAGCGTTCGCATTCGACCTTCCATGCAGCGAACGCCGATTGACTCTGGCTGACGCATGGAATCCGGTGCAACCCTTGCCGTCGTCCCTGCCGAGACAACCAGCGTCATGTGGCACACATCGGGTGTACAGAGCGGACTGTCGCGAAAATCGGCGCAACAATCGGACCTTTGTTGGGCTGGAGAGATCGACCGGCGTCAACGACGGTAGCACAACGGGAACGCTTGGCAAGCCGTCAGGAAGCACCGGAGTGCGACTCGCCGGGGTGAGCTCGAGGGCCAGCGACTGGGCGCTGGCGATTGCGGTCAAAACGTGACGGGGAACGCCTTGGCGGCCATCTCGCTGGTCTCGTCGGCCATGGCCACGACGGCAGGGACGGCTCCGAGAAGTGTATCGGGCCCTTCGAGCGATTCCCGGCGGTTGAGCACCGTCAGCGGAGTGTGAGTCCCCTTGAGCAGCCGGGCAGGGACGGTGAAATCCACGTCGACCCCGTCCGGGTCGTGGATGTCAGTGCCGTCGAGTAACGGGCCGGTCGATGAGCTTTGGCCGGAGAAGTGGACGACGCGCGGGCGCTGGTTGTTCAGTCTGTGGAAGAGATCGTCGGCCGTTGCCGCCGCCGGGGGCTCGACGGCGACCAGGTCGCGGTGTGGCGCCGGCGGCGCCCCGGGGCGTCGGCGATCAGCGTCATCGGGGCATCTTCCCTGAGGTGCGCGGGTGCAGGAGGTGCCGTTGGCCCCCGGTCCGGGTGCGGGCCCGGCCGGCACCTCGGCGAGCGTGCCGGTTCCGAGCGGTGCGAGGTCGACGTCGAGGTGGGCGTGCCGGGCGATCAGGTGGTCAGCGCACACCGGTCAGTGCCGCCGGGCCGGTTCAGGGGGGTGAGTGGCAGGCGACGACAAGCTTCTTGAGAGCTGCGTCACAGTGACTATTTGGTGCCCTCGTCGGTCACTCAGGGTCAGCGAGGCGTCCTGGGTGGCCGCACTCATTGTGACCGGGCGTGTCACTGCTGGTTCGTTGGGTGAGCCGTTCGGCCTCGTTCGCCCGGCGGCGTGCGGGGTTCGCACTCCACCTCGGAGGATGCGGGGATCCGAGATCCGGTGCGGGCTTGCCGGGCGGCGGCCGGGGCCGTGCCGGCGGTCGCTCGCCGGGTGTTGCGCCACGTAGTTGAGATGCTCAGAGAGTGAGCCATTTTCATCGTGGGTAGCGGGCGTCCTCGGCGGCTTGGAGGGCGAGGATGGCCTGCACGATCGGGGTGGCTCGGCGGGGGCAGCAG
>NZ_JBAKHL010000115.1:0-10857 GCF_036902715.1 Micromonospora sp. CPCC 205546 | reverse complement strand
CGCCCGCCCGCAACCAAGCGCGACGCGGGTACGCGGGCCGGGGCGGACGCCCGCGGCGGAGGCGGGCCGCCCGACCCGCAGGGTCGGGCCGCCCGTGCGGGGGCCGAGGTGCAGCAGTGGGCCGCCGGCCCGGGGACCGACCCGCAGCGCCGGGGTGGCGGCGTCGGGCCGGCCGACCTCCGCCCGCTCCAGCCGGGCCAGGCCGGCCCTGGGCGTGGCCGGGATGCGCGGCTCGACCCGACGCAGGTCGTCGCGCGCCTCCTCCAGCAGGTCGGACAGGCGGATGCCGAGCGCCCGGCAGATCGCCGCGAGCACCTCCGAGGAGGCCTCCTTGCGGCCACGTTCGACCTCGGACAGGTAGGGCACCGACACTCCGGCGGCCTCGGCCACCTCGCGTAGCGTGCGGCCCTGCCGTAGCCGGAGGCGGCGCAGCACCCCGCCGATCACTCGTCGCAGCAACGACATGCGGGCCTCACTCTCGGGCTCGTCGTCCGGGGACACCCCCATCATGCCCCCTGTCGGGCGCACGGGGCGTCCCGTCGTCGCCGCGCGTCGTGCGTGAACCCGCGTGACCCGCGTCGACGACCCCGCCGTGCGAGATCCGCCCAGGCCGCTATGTTGTGGTCGTGCAGGCGACGACAGGGCCGGGGAAGGCCCTCAGGTGATCCACTTTCCCGCTCAACGCCGGGGCCCACTGAGCGCGCTGAGTCTCCGGCTGGCCGCCGCCCTCGGGCTGGTCTTCGCCACCGTCGCCGTGGTCTACCTCGACCGGGACGGCTACCGCGACGTCAACGAGGACTCCCTGAGCCTCCTCGACTGCTTCTACTACGCGGTGGTCACCCTCTCCACCACCGGCTACGGGGACATCACCCCGGTCAGCCAGACCGCCCGGCTGATCAACGTCGTCTACATCACGCCGGCCCGGGTGATCTTCCTGATCATCCTGGTCGGCACCACCCTGGAAGTGCTGACCGAGCAGTACCGCACCGGGCGTCGCCTGTCGCGGTGGAGGAGAGCCGTGAAGGACCACGTCATCATCTGCGGCTACGGCACGAAGGGCCGCAGCGCGGTCTCCGCCCTGCTGGAGAACGGGCTCGACAAGGCCCGGATCGTGGTGGTGGAGCGCAGCGGCCCGGCGCTGCGGCAGGCCACCTCGGCCGGCCTGGTGGCGATCGAGGGCTCGGCGACCCGGTCGTCGGTGCTCAACGAGGCGCACGTGCGCAACGCCAAGGCCGTCATCATCGCGACCGACAGCGACGACGCCTCGGTCCTGGTGGCGTTGACCGTACGGCAACTCACCGCCGGGCAGGTGCGGATCATCGCCGCCGCCCGGGAGGCGGAGAACGCCCCGCTGCTCAAGCAGAGCGGCGCCCACCACGTGATCGTCTCCTCGGCCACCGCCGGCCGGTTGCTGGGCCTGTCCACCTCGGCCCCGCCGCTGATCGACGTGGTGGAGGATCTGCTCACCCCCGGCCAGGGCATGGCGCTGGCGATGCGCTCCGCCGAACGTTCCGAGGTGGGCCGCTCGCCCCGGGAGCTGGAATCGCTGGTCATCGCGCTGGTCCGGCGGGGCAAGGTGGTCACCCTGGCGGACAAGGCCGGCGCGGTCATCGAGACCGGCGACATGCTGGTGCACGTACGCGACGACCGTCCTCAGGCGACCGCCGCTCCCTGACCGGTCCGGCCGTGCCCGGTCAGGCTCTTGGGCTGAGTCAAGAATCCCCTCTACGGATCTATCTCGACGACGGAATGCTTGCTACCGTTTGGCGGCTCGGAATCGCCAGCGGGTGTGACAATTGACCGCAGTCGACGCACTGTCGCTGGCTCCGGCGACGGGGGCAACATCTTTCGCGCGGAGGCTCCGGCCTCGGGCGTCGACTGTCGTCTTCCCGTCCGGTCGGGTATCTCCGCTGCGCCATTCCGAGTGCCTCGTTAATCGAACGACGGGAAACAATAAGTGGCTGAAGTGGCAAATTCCGCAGGATCCGGACGACGCTGGTCGGCCGGCGTCGTGGCGGGCCTCGCCCTGGCGGGCGCGGCAGTCGTCGCGCCCGTGACCGTCGCGCAGGCCGCCCCCGCCGGGGGTGGCGTGTACGACGCGGCGAGCGGTTCTCAGGCCGAGCGCCCGGGGAAGCTGCCGAACCTGCAGAAGGGCAAGATCGAACTGCCCGCGCCGGGCGCCAAGGGGCCTCGCTTCCAGTCGGGCACGAGTGCGAAGCCGCGCATCGTCGGGGGAGGTCTCGCCAGCGCGTCGGAGTTCCCGTACATCGTCGGCGTCGTCAACACGCTGCAGATCGACGGCACGTACTACTGGTACTGGTGCACCGGCACGATCGTCGCACCCAACAAGGTGCTGACGGCCGCGCACTGCACCGCCGACGGCCCGGGCACCACCCGGGTCATCGCCGGCAACGACCAGCTCCTCGACGAGCAGGGCAACATCCTCGACGGCAGTGGGTACGTCGCCGAGGTCGGTTCCACCTGGACCCACCAGGGCTGGAACATCCTCGAGAACTACAACGACCCGTCGGTTCCGCTGCGGAACGACATCTCGGTGCTCACCCTCAAGAAGAACCTGCCGGCCGAGTACACGCCGGTGTCGCTGAGCACGCAGGGCGACGCGACGCCGTACGTGGCTGGCACCTCCGCGGTGATCGCCGGTTACGGCATCGCCTACGACGGCGCGGGTAACGAGGTCGACGACAGCCGGCTGCGCAAGGCGACGGTTCCGATCCGGTCGGACTCCGTCTGCGGCAGCTACATGGTGCAGTACGACCCGGCCGGGATGACCTGTGCGGGTGAGGGTGGGGGTACCCCGACGAATCCGGTCCCTGACACGTGCTCCGGCGACTCCGGCGGCCCGCTCATGGTCGGCGGCAAGCAGGTCGGTGTCACCACCTGGGGTTCCGTCGTCTGTGGTTCGGAGCCGGGCTACTACGTGCGGCTGAACAACTACGTCAACACGGTGAAGGCCGACTTCACCCGGCCGCCGCTGATCAACGCCGACTGGTCCGGCGACGGGCACACCGACCTGATCGGCCGGGACACCGCCGGCAACCTGCAGCTGTTCTACGGCGCCGGGTTCGCCAACAACGGGGTCGGCGGCTTCTACTACGCTCCCCGCCAGATCAACTCCGGTTGGGGCAGCTTCAAGCGGGTCTTCCGCGTCTACAACTGGAACGGCGACCACAAGCCGTCCATCATGGCGATGAAGACCAACGGCGAGTTGTACGTCTACAACAGCGACGGCGCGGGCAACTTCGTCGGCGGCGGCAAGCTGATCGGTACCGGCTGGGCGAACTTCACCGCCCTCATGGTGACCAACAACTGGATGGGCAACAACCGGCCGAGCCTGCTGGTCCGCAAGTCCAACGGCGATCTCATCCGCTACACCAGCAACGGGACGGGCGGCTGGGAGAACCCGGCGGGTACCCGGATCGGCACCGGCTGGAACGGGTTCAACCTGTTCCTCACGCCGGGTGCCTGGAAGGGCGACGGACTTGAGGTGATCATCGGTCGTACGTCGACCGGCGTCCTCAAGATGTACCAGTCCGACGGCGCCGGTGGTTGGACCAACCCGGCCGGCACCCAGATCGGCAGCGGCTGGGCCAACTTCAAGAACATCATGACGCTGGGCGACTGGAACGGCGACAACATGATGGACATGCTGGGCATCAACAGCAGCAACCAGATGCGGCTCTACACCACCAACGGCAAGGGCGACTGGATCGATGCCAGCGGCAAGGTGATCTCCAGCGGCTGGGGCAACTACAACCTGATCTTCTGATCAGGGGATTCCCATCCGGGAAGTAACGAAGAAGGGGCCCCCAACCGACGGGTTGCGTGCCCCTTCTCGTCGTACCGGCACCGTGGCGGCCGGTCGCGACCCTTGGCGGGATGGCGGCCGGCCGCGCCGGTCAGAGGATGGTCCAGGTGTCCCCGCTGGCGAGGAGGCCGGCGAGCTGCTGCTCCGGGGTCACGGTGACCTTCGCCTTCGCCTCGGCGAGCTGCTCCTGCACGACGCTGTCGTACGACGGGCGGTCCACCGAGCGGAACACGCCGATCGGGGTGTTCCGCAGGTCCAGGCCGGGTAGCCGGGACAGCGCGAAGGCGTACGCCGGGTCGGTGACCGTCGCGTCGTGCACGACGATCTCGCCCGGGTCGACCGACGCGGTCTCCCGGACCTCGAGGCCGAAGCCGCCGGGCGGGTGCACGACGCAGAACTGCCCGTCCTTACCGAACGTGATCGGCTGCCCGTGCTCCAGCCGGATCAGGAAGTCGTCGCGGGTGGCCGGCTCCTTGAGCTGCTCGAACGCGCCGTCGTTGAAGATGTTGCAGTTCTGGTAGATCTCCACGAACGCCGAACCCTGGTGCTCCGCCGCCGCCCGCAGCACCGACTGGAGGTGCTTGCGGTCCGAGTCGATGGTGCGGCCGACGAAGGTGGCCTCGGCCCCGAGAGCGAGCGACAGCGGGTTGAACGGCGCGTCGGCCGAGCCGGCCGGCGTCGACTTCGTGACCTTCCCGACCTCGGAGGTCGGCGAGTACTGCCCCTTGGTCAGGCCGTAGATTCGGTTGTTGAACAGCAGGATCTTCAGGTTGACGTTGCGGCGCAGCGCGTGGATCAGGTGGTTGCCGCCGATGGAGAGCGCGTCGCCGTCACCGGTGACCACCCAGACCGACAGGTCGGGCCGGCTGGCCGACAGGCCGGTGGCGATCGCCGGGGCGCGGCCGTGGATCGAGTGCATCCCGTAGGTGTTCATGTAGTACGGGAAGCGGGACGAGCAGCCGATGCCGGAGACGAAGACGATCCGCTCACGCGGGATGTTCAGCTCCGGCATGAACTGCTGGATCGCGGCGAGGATCGCGTAGTCGCCGCAGCCGGGGCACCAGCGCACCTCCTGGTCGGACTTGAAGTCCTTGGCGGTGAGCTTGAGGGCGACGGGCTCAGACATTCTTCAGGACCTCTTCCAGCATCGTCTCCAGCTCGGCGGCCGTGAACGGCAGGCCGCGGACCTGGTTGTAGCCGATCGCGTCGACCAGGTACTTCGCCCGGATGACGTGGGCGAGCTGGCCGAGGTTCATCTCGGGGATGACCACGCGGTCGTACGAGCGCAGCACCTCACCGAGGTTGGCCGGCATCGGGTTCAGGTGCCGCAGGTGCGCCTGCGCGACGGCGTGGCCGCGCTGGCGCAGGCCCCGGCACGCGGCGCCGATCGGCCCGTACGTGGAGCCCCAGCCGAGCACCAGCACCCGGGCGTCGCCGTCCGGGTCCTCGACCTCGACGTCCGGCACCGGGATCGTCTCGATGCGGGCCGCCCGGGTGCGCACCATGAAGTCGTGGTTCGCCGGGTCGTACGAGATGTCGCCGGTCTTGTCGGCCTTCTCCAGGCCGCCGATGCGGTGCTCCAGCCCGGCGGTGCCCGGGACGGCCCACGGCCGCGCCAGGGTCTGCGGGTCGCGCAGGTAGGGCAGGAACGTGGTGCCGTCGTCGCCGTTGGGCTTCGTGGCGAACTCGACCCGCAGGTCGGGTAGTGACTCGACGTCCGGCAGCAGCCACGGCTCGGAGCCGTTGGCGACGTAGTTGTCGGAGAGCAGGATGACGGGCGTGCGGTAGGTCAGCGCGATCCGGGCCGCCTCGATGGCCGCGTGGAAGCAGTCCGACGGCGACTTCGGCGCGATCACCGCGACCGGGGCCTCGCCGTGGCGGCCGTGCAGCGCCATGTTGAGGTCGGCCTGCTCGGTCTTGGTGGGCATGCCCGTGGAGGGGCCGGCCCGCTGCACGTCGACGATGACCAGCGGCAGCTCCAGCGCCACCGCGAGGGAGATCGTCTCGCTCTTGAGCGCCACGCCCGGGCCGCTGGTGGTGGTGACGCCGAGCGAGCCGCCGTACGACGCGCCCAGCGCCGCGCCGACGGCGGCGATCTCGTCCTCGGCCTGCATGGTGAGCACGCCGAAGCGCTTGTGCTTGCTCAGCTCGTGCAGGATGTCCGAGGCGGGGGTGATCGGGTAGGCGCCCAGGAAGACCGGCAGTCCGGAGCGGACGCCGGCGGCCACCAGGCCGAGCGACAGGGCCGCGTTGCCGGTGATGTTGCGGTAGGTGCCCGGCCGCATCTTCGCCGGCTTGACCTCGTAGCGGACCGCGAAGTCCTCGGTGGTCTCGCCGAAGTTCCAGCCGGCCCGGAACGCCGCGACGTTCGCCGCGACCAGTTCGGGGCGGGCGGCGAACTTGCGCTCCAGGAAGCGCAGGGTCGACTCGTAGGGCCGGTTGTACATCCAGGAGAGCAGGCCGAGGGCGAACATGTTCTTGGCCCGCTCGGCGTCCTTCTTCGACACCGCCTGCTCGGCGAGCGCGCCGACCGTCATCGAGGTCAGCGCCACCGGGTGCACCACGTAGCCGGCGAGCGAGTCGTCCTCGAGTGGGCTCGACTGGTAGCCGACCTTGGCCAGGTTGCGCTTGGTGAACTCGTCGGTGTTGACGATGATGTCCGCGCCCCGCGGCAGGTCGGCGAGGTTCGCCTTGAGTGCCGCCGGATTCATCGCCACCAGCACGTTCGGCGAGTCGCCGGGGGTGAGGATGTCGTAGTCGGCGAAGTGCACCTGGAAGCTCGACACGCCCGGCAGGGTGCCGGCGGGGGCCCGGATCTCCGCCGGGAAGTTCGGCAACGTGGAGATGTCGTTGCCCAGCTGCGCGGTCTCCGAGGTGAACCGGTCGCCGGTGAGCTGCATGCCGTCGCCGGAGTCGCCGGCGAAGCGGATGACCACCCGGTCCAGTTGACGGATCTGCTTGGTCACGCCTGCACCTCGCTTCGCTGGGCGCGGTCGCGCGAGGGGCTGAACATGATGGTGACCTCGCCTTGCCCGGCCACGTGACCTCCTTGACGCACCGCTGCACCAGACCCGCGGAGGCGGGCCCGGTCCGCTGTAGTTACCTCACCTGAGAGCCTACGTCGAATAGCCGCCCCAACCTTCTCGGAGGCCGCCCTGTGGGATGGGATCCAGCGAGATTCCACCCCGGTTTGAGGTGTTTCCGGCCCGCCGCCCGTAATCCAGATCACCGGTGGCGGGGGTGGGCGGGGCGTCGACCGGGCGGGCCCGGTGACGCCGGGCCGACCCGGGTCACTCCGTGGGCGCCGTGGACGGCCCGGCGACCGGGGTGGTCATCCGCCGCCGCAGGGAGGTGGTCGCCAGCGTGAGGGCGAACACCACCAGCAGCGTGGAGACGACGATCAGGAGGATGGCGGTACGCCGGACCGAGCCGCCCGCGCCGTCGTCGTCGAGGGTCGGGGCGCCGGCGGCCAGCACGCCCTGCGACCCGGTTGGCGCGGGCGGCGAGGCCACCGGGGTCGCCAGCGCGGCGGCGGCGGTGATCCGGAAGCTCATCTGCACCCGGCGGGGTTGGCCGCTGCGCGGGTCGAGCTGCCCGAGCACCGCGCCGGCCAGCGGGGCCTGCCGCTGGGCCTCGGGGGTCGCGGAGACCGGCAGCCGCAGCTGCGCGCTCCGGCCGGCGGCGAGGGTGCCGAGCGCGCAGCGCGTACGGGTGGGGTCGACCGTGGTGCAGCCGGACGGGGGCGCCGGCACGGTCACCCCGGCCGGCAGGACCACCTCGATGCGGCCCTCGGCGTCGACCCGGCCGGTGTTGCCCAGGCGTACGTCGAGCCCGCTCGACCCGCCGCTGATGTCGAAGGAGACCGCTTCGGCGTCCAGCCTGATCCCCGGCACGGGCGGGCCGGGCGGGAAGAGGACCGCGAACCCCTCGTCGTCGCCCACCGGGCCGGGCACGCCGGGCGCCGTCGCGGTGACCCGCACGGAGCCGCTGAGCGGCATCCGCTTCCAGGCGTCGCCGTCGACCCGTACGCGGAGCAGGGTGCTGAAGCGGGCACCGGGCGTGCTCGACCACTCGCCGCAGCGATGCGCCCCGCCGCCGACCGGGGCGCAGCCCGGGGTGCCGGCGTCGGCCAGCCCTGCCGGCAGTGTGTAGGCCAGCCGGATGCGGGCTGGCGTGGCGCCCGTGTTCGTGATGGTCACCCGCAGCGTGGTCACCGTGCTCGGCGCGTTCCAGTACGCGGCGGTCAGGGTGATGTCGTCGGTCGTGACGCTGACCCCGGCCGGGGGCGCCGGCGGGCTGACCGCCGGCGCGGAGGGCCGGACCGGCGGCGCCGACGGCGCAGGGGGCGGTGCGCCCGTGGTCGGCGCGGCGGTGGTCGGCACCGGCTGCTCCGGAGCCGTCGTGGTGGGGGCCGGCTCGGTCGTCGGGGCCGGTGGCGTGGTCTCCGGCGGCGGCGCCGTGGTGGAGGGCGCCTCGGTGGGTTCCGGTCCGGGGTCCGTGGGATCCGTCGTCGGGGGGTCCCCGCCCGGATCCTCGGCGGGCTCGGTGGCGGCGGAGACGACCCGGGTGGCGTTCGGGGCGGCGGACGCCCAGCCCGGCACCGCGGCGACGGCCAGCCCGACCGCGAGGCCGAGCGCCAGCAGGGGCACGGCGCGTCGGTCACACGCCCGTCGGCCGGGCCGTACGTCGACGCGTGCCATCTGTCCTCCGGTGACGATGAGTGAGATCCCAATGTTCGACAATTGTTGCCAGCAGGCACTAGTCCCGCCGAGAAACAAGTTCGTAACGGGTTCGACCCGGGCGGCGACGAGGAGCGGTAGGCTCAGCGACCGTGACCGGTTACCTGGGCTCGTACGCGACGCTCGGGCTGCTGCTGCTCGCCAGCGTCCTCTTCTTCGTTACGGCGTTCTCGGCCAACCGGGTGTTACGTCCGGCCCGTCCGGCGGATCCCTTCGGCAAGCGCGCAACCTACGAGTGCGGCCTCGACCCCGTCGGCGCCGACTGGGCGCAGATGCAGATCCGCTACTACGTGTATGCGTACCTCTACGTGCTGTTCGCCGTGGAGTCGGTGTTTCTCTTCCCCTGGGCGGTCGTCTTCGACCGGCCTGGGTTCGGGATGGTCACCGTCGTCGAGATGGCGGTCTTCGTCGCGGTGCTGGCGCTGGGCATCCTCTACGCCTGGCGCAAGAACATCCTGCGCTGGTCCTGACCGGGCGGGCGCGACCGCCGGCCGCCCTGCCGCCCCGCACGCCGAGGGCTCAGGCGAGGCCGCGCCGGGTCAGCGTCGGCGGGCGGTCGCCCCGGATCGAGGCGACCATGTCGAGCACCCGGCGGGTGGGGCGGACCTGGTGCGCGCGGAACACCCGGGCGCCCAGCCAGGCCGAGACCGCCGTGGCCGCCAGCGTCCCCTCCAGCCGTTCGGCCACCGGCAGGTCCAGCGTCTCGCCGATGAAGTCCTTGTTCGACAGGGCCACCAGCAGCGGCCAACCGGTGCCGGAGAGTTCGCCGAGCCGGCGGGTGATCTCCAGGGAGTGGCGGGTGTTCTTGCCGAAGTCGTGCGCGGGGTCGATCAGGATCCCGTCGGCGCGTACGCCCAGTGAGACGGCTCGTTCGGCGAGCCCGGTCACCGTCGTGAGCACGTCGGCGACCACGTCGGTGAAGGCCGCGCGGTGCGGGCGGGTCCGGGGTGCCAGGCCGCCGGCGTGCGAGCAGACCAGACCGGCGCCGGTGCGCGCCGCCACCTGGGCCAGTGCCGGGTCGGCGCCGGACCAGGTGTCGTTGAGCAGATCGGCGCCCGCCGCCACCGCCTCCACGGCGACCTCGGCCCGCCAGGTGTCGATCGAGATCACCACGTCGGGGAAGGCGGCCCGGACGGCGGCGATGGTGGCCACCGTGCGGCGGATCTCCTCGGCCACGTCGACGTCGTCGCCGGGACCGGCCTTGACCCCGCCGATGTCGATGATCTCGGCGCCCTCCTCGACCGCCCGCTCCACGGCGCGCAGCGCGCTGTCCTGGGCGAAGGTCGCGCCCCGGTCGAAGAACGAGTCCGGCGTGCGGTTGACGATCGCCATCACCACCAGCTCGTCCGGGCCGAACGTGCGCCCACCGAGCCGAAGCGCCCCGGCCATGCCGCCTCCTGAAGGTCCACCGCCGCCGACCCGTGCCTGCCGCCGGCCGGTCACGACGCTAGCCGGTCGGCCCGGGCCGGGCCCCGTCGGTCCGGCGGCCCCGACGATCGCGACGGCACCGCTGGCCGCGGCTGGTGCTGGGCCAAGGCCTGTTTCACAGACCGCGTTTCACAGACCGCGCCTGGCCGCGTCGGACCTCGACCGGGTTCTCGATCCTGATGAGGCGCTCGGACGGGCGGTGTGGTCCCCTCGCCTCGATACCACACAGGTATTTTTATGCCACTCAGGTATCAGCGTTCCGGCGACACTGGTTCATCAGCGCGGGTGGTGGGGTCGCTCCGGGCGGTTCGACGTGCCACGATCTGTGCATGGGTCAGGTTCTGCTCCTGCTGGTCGTGGCGTTGACCGTCGCGGCGGTCGTGTTCGGGGTGACGGTGCTGGTCTCCGGCCGGGATCCCGGCCTGGCGCCCGCCGAACCGGACGGACGGGCCGTGCCGCTGCCGGCGGCCCGCCCGCTGCGCGAGTCCGACGTGGGCGAGGTGCGCTTCGACACCGCGCTGCGGGGCTACCGGATGGCGCAGGTCGACCACGCGATGCGCCGGGCGGCCTACGACATCGGCTACAAGTCCGAGCTGATCGGCGTGCTGGAGGCGGAGGTCGCCGCGCTGCGCGAGGGCCGGACGGCGGACGCCGACGCCCTGCGCAAGGCGCGGGAGCAGGCCGCCGCCGAGCCGTCGCCGACCACGCGGGGGACCGTGCCGGTCGCGGTCGACCGGCCGGCCGCGCCCGGGGGCACCGACGTGGTCGTCGAGCCGATCCCCGCGTTCGCGGGCCCGACCGCCGGGGCGGCGGCGCAGGGCACGGCGTCGACCGGCCGGCCGGGAGCCGCCGGCGGCGTCGCGG
>NZ_JBAKHL010000114.1:0-11463 GCF_036902715.1 Micromonospora sp. CPCC 205546 | reverse complement strand
CCCGGCCCGCGCCGGCGTGTCCGGGCCGGCCAGGGCGCAGTCGGCGGCGCCCGACCACTCCGCGCCGGCCGGGGCGGCGCCGAGGCGGGCCCGGGGCGCGACGGCGGCGGCCAGGTGGGCCCGCCACTCGCCCGTGGCGTGCTGGTCGACCGCGACGTAGTGCGCGCCCAGCCGCAGCACACCCAGCACCGCCACGGCCTCGGCGGCCGAGCGGGGCAGCTCCAGGACCACCGCGTCGCCGGCGCGCACGCCGCGCGCGTGCAGCAGCCGCGCCTGCGCGACGGCCCGGTCGTGCAGCTCGCGGTAGGTCAGCGTGCACCCGGCGTGCGCGTCGACCAGCGCGACCCGTTCGCCCGCGGACCGCGCGTGCGCCGCGAACCGGCTCCACACGTCGTCGGCCGTGTCGTATGCCCCGCCCGCGCCCAGCGCCCGCAGCCGCGCGTGCTGCGCCGCCGACAGCCCGGTGACGTCGCGCAGGGCGACGCCCGGGTCGGCGGCCAGCTCCCGCAGCGCCGCCTGGAACGACTCGGCCAGCTCCCCGGCGTCGGCCGCGGTGAGCACCGACGTGGCGTACTCCAGGGCGAAGCGGGGACGGTCCGACCACGACTGGAGGTAGAGCAGCGCGTCGAACACCGCGCCGTGGCAGTGGCCCTCGTGCACCCGCCAGGCGCGGCCCCCCGCCTCCAGCTCGTCGGGCACCAGCTCGTGGTGGGCGGCGAAGCCGAGCTGCGCCAGCGGGTTGCGGCCCGGGTCGGTGGCGCCGCCGAGCCCGGAGACGACCCGCTCGAACGGCACGTCGGCGTCGGCCGCCGCCTCGGCCAGCGAGGCGGCCACCCCGCGTACGTAGTCCCGCGCGTCGAGGTCGTCGCTCGCCGCGCAGCGCACCGGGACGACCCGGGTGCACAGGCCCACGATGCCGGCCATGCCCGCCTCGAACCGGCCCGCCGCCGGCACCCCGAGCACCAGGTCGGTCAGGCCCGCGCGGCGGGCGGCGGCCAGCGCCCACGCCGCCATGGCCACCGACGTCACCGTCACCCGGCAGTGCCGGGCCAGCTCGGTGGCGGCCCGCGTCGTCGCCGCGTCGAGGTGGAAGCGCAGGCGTGCGCCGCGGCCGTCGGCCTCGGCGACCGGTGGCAGGTCGGTGGGGAGCGCCGCCGACCGGGGCGCGCCGTCCAGCCGGGCCGCGACCCGGGCCAGCGCGCCGTCCAGCGCCCCGGACGCCTCCCGCGCGGCGAGGCGGGAGCCGATCCACTCCGGCGACGGCGCGGTGCCCGCCGGCTCGGCGCCGGCGTAGAGCTCGGCGAACTCGCGCCAGAGCACCCCGATGCTCCAGCCGTCGGCGATCGTGTGGTGCACCAGCATGGTGAGCAGGTCGCGCCGCCCGGCGCGGGTCAGCACGAAGACGACCGGCGGCTGTGCGAAGGGGCGCAGCAGCCGCGCGGCCGAGGGGCCGTACAGCTCGTGCACGGCGCGTACCGGGTCGTCGTCGGGCAACGTCTGGTGCAGCAGCCGTGGCTCGTACGGGGCGGGCAGCACGATCCGGGCCTGCCGCGGGTCCCGGACGAACCGGGTGCGCAGCGCCTCGTGGCGGGTCGCCAGCTCGCGCAGCGCCGACCGGGTCCGGGCCTCGTCGAGCGGCCCGTCCGCCTCCAGCGTGAACATCAGGTGGTACGGCGCGTCCTGGTCGAGCAGGTGCGCCGCCAGCATGGACCGCTGGCCGGGCAGCAGCTCCAGCTCGGTGGGCCGCCGCGCGGCCAGCGGGGGCGCGGTGTCCACGTGCTCCACCGCGCCGGCCAGGGCCCGCGCCAGCGGCAGCGCCGACAGCAGCCGGGCGCTGTCCACGTGTGCCCGCAGCTCGCGCTGGCCCAGCGAGACCAGCGCGATGGCCTGCAGCGAGGTGCCGCCCAGCGCGACGAACGACTCGGTCACCGCCGCGTCCCGCAGCTGCTCGGGCGCGCAACCGAGCACCCGCGCGGCCAGCGGCGCCCAGGCGGAGAGTTCCGGGGCGGTCATCACACGACCTCCGCCACCGGCTCGTCCAGCGGCACCTGCGCCGGCTTGTCCAGCGGCACCTGGCCCGCGACGTCCCGCAGGTCGGCGAAGCGGGGGTTCTCCAGGACGTGGCCGAACATCACCGCGAGGTTGAGCTCCTGGCGGATCAGGGTGCTCAGCCGCAGCGCGCTGAGCGAGTGGCCGCCGAGGTCGAAGAAGTCGTCGTCGTCGTCGACCGTGTCGACGCCGAGCACCTCCATCCACAGCTGCTCGAACTCGCCCACCCAGGTCCGGTCGTGTACGTCGCGCATCAGTGGTGCCTCTCTGTGTCCAGTCGGGTCGCGGGGGCGTCCAGGTAGTGCCGGGTGGCCGCGAAGGGGTAGGTGGGGGCGGGCCGCCGGCGTCGGCCCGCGTCGTGCACGGGGTCCCAGGCGCCGACGAGACCCAGCTGCCACAGCGCGCCGACGGTGGCCAGCAGCCGGGCGTGCCGGTCGGCGGGCAGCGCGGGCCCGTCCGGGCCCAGGTGCGGGGTGACGCTCGTGCCGATCTCGATCCAGAGCACCTGGTCGAGCTCCGGCGGCGTCGTCGGCGCGGGCACCTCGGTCGCCTGGGCCCGCCAGTACGCGAGCCCGTCGTACCCGGTCGGCGGCTGCCCGCCCGGCACGTGGACGGGCAGTTCGGCCGGGTCGAGCCGGCTGACGTCGACGTCGCCGCCGCAGGTCAGCTCCAGCGCGTCGGCGAGGGACATGATCCCGGCCACGACCGCGCACGCCACGGCGCCGATGCCGGCGCCGGCCAGGGCGCGCGGGGCCACGCCCCGGCTGCGCAGCGACCGCGCCAGGCCGACGCAGGCCAGCAGCCGGGTGCAGCGCTCCCGTACGGCCTCGTCGAGGTCGCGGTCGCGCAGCAGCGCCACGCCCTCGTCGACGACCCGGCGGTACACCGGGTCGGCGTCGTAGTTGGGCCGGTTGCCGGTCAGCTCGCCGGCCCCGGTGAGGTGCAGCGCCACGCCGCGCGCCCGCGCCTTCGCGTCGACCTGCCGGACCGTCGCCGGCGAGCCGTGCGCTCCGGTGAGGAACGCGGCCCGCCACGGCAGCTCCGCCCGGCCGGTCCGCAGGGTGTACGCGAGGTCGGCCAGCTCGCCGGGCGGGGTCTGCGCCACGCAGGCGGCGGCGCGGTCCAGGCCGGCCTGCGCCACGGCGGCGGTCTTCGCGGAGACCAGGACCAGCTCGGTGACGTGGCGACGCGACCGGGGCCGGGCGGGCGGGGCCTCCTCCAGCACGACGTGGGCGTTGGTGCCGCCGATGCCGAAGGCGCTCACCCCGGCCCGGCGTACGCCGTCGATCGGCGCCCAGGGCCGGGCCGTCGCCGGCAGCTCGAACACCGAACCGTCCAGCCGGAGCGCGGGGTTGGGCGTGGCGAGATGGGCGATCGGCGGGATCACGCGGTGCTTCAGCGCCAGCACGGTCTTGATCAGGCCGACCACGCCGGCGGCGGTGTCCAGGTGCCCGACGACCGACTTGACCGCGCCGAGCGCGCAGGGCGCCCGGTCGGGCCGGTCGCTGTCGAAGACCTGCCGCAGCGCCGCCACCTCGATCGGGTCGCCGAGCGCGGTGCCGGTGCCGTGGGTCTCGATCAGGCCGACGGTGTCCGGGTCGACGTCGGCCACCTCCAGCGCCGCCGAGATCACGCCGGCCTGGCCGGTGGGGCCGGGCGCGGTGAAGCCCGCCTTGCGGGAGCCGTCGTTGTTGACCGCGGAGCCGCGGATCACGGCGTGCACGGTGTCGCCGTCACGCAGGGCGTCCTCGAGTCGCTTGAGCACCACCACGCCCGCGCCGTCGCCGGGCACGGTGCCGTCGGCCGCGGCGTCGAAGGCCCGGCACCGGCCGTCGGCGGAGAAGATCCCCCCGGGCTCGTGCACGTGCCCGCGCCGCGTCGGCGGGGTCACCGTGGCGCCCCCGGCCAGTGCCATGTCGGCGTCGTAGGTCAGCAGCGCCTGCACCGCCTGGTGCACCGCGACCAGCGACGTCGAGCAGGCGGTCTGCAGCGTCAGCGCCGGACCCTGCAGGTTCAGCTTGTACGCGATCCGGGTGCCCGCGAAGTCCTTGTCGCTGCCGATGATCAGCCCCAGGCCGCCGGCCGCCTCGACCACGCGCTCGTTGGGCCACACGTTGTCGAGCAGGTAGACGTTCAGGCCGGTGCCGACGTACACCCCGATCCGGTTGCCGTCGGCGGCGACCGGCGGGTGGCCGGCGTGCTCCAGCGCGGCCCAGGCGCACTCCAGCAGGATCCGCTGCTGCGGGTCCATCAGCGCGCTGTCCGAGGGCGAGTAGCTGAACAGCCGGTGGTCGAAGCAGTCCGCGTCGCGCAGCACCGCCCGGGCGGGCACGAAGTCGGGCCGCTCGACGAGGTCCTTGGGCACGCCCCAGCCGACGAGCTGCTCGGGGGTGAAGAAGGTGACCGCGTCGACCCCGTTGACCACGTGGTGCCAGAACAGGTCCAGGTCGCGTTCGGCGCCGGGGACCCGTACGGCCATGCCGACCACGGCCACCGCCGCGCCGTCGGGCAGCTCAGCCACGGCGGCCTCCCGCGGTCCGGCGCCGGTCGGCCAGCAGGGCGCGACCGCGGTGGCGCTGCGCCACCCGCGCGTCGGCGACCACCGGGGCCGCCCGTTGCAGGTGCGCGGCGCAGCCGGCGACCGTGCCGGCGCGGAACAGGTCCGTCACGGAGACGTCCAGGCCCTCGTCGGAGAGCCGCTGCTGGAGCGCGATCAGCGCGAAGCTGTGCCCGCCCAGGTCGAAGAAGTTGTCGTGCAGCCCGACGTCGGCCCGGTCGAGCACCTCGCTCCAGCAGGCCCGGATGCGCTCCTCCAACCCGCTGCCGGCGGCTAGGCCGCGCCGCGCCGCGGGCGCGACGGTGGTGCGCGCGGCGCGGCTGTCGGCCAGCAGTCGGGCCGTGTCCACCTTGCCGTGCGCGGTGAGCGGGATCGCCGCGACGGTCAGGATCCGCGACGGCACCATGTACGCCGGCAGCGTCGCCCGCACGTGGGCGCGCAGCTCGCGTTCGGCCTCCGGGCCGAGTTCGCCGACGACGAAGGCGGCCAGCTCGTCGTTCTCGGCCGCGACCGCGCACGAGCGCACCGCCGGGTGGGTCAGGAACGCGCCCTCGACCTCGGCCAGCTCGACGCGGTAGCCGCGCAGCTGCACCTGGGTGTCGTTGCGGCCGAGGTACACCATGTTCCCGTCGACGCCCCACTTGACCACGTCACCGGTCCGGTACATCACGCCCCCGCCGTACGGGTCGGGCAGGAAGCGCGCCTCGGTCAGCTCCGGGTTGCCCAGGTAGCCGTGCGCGACGAGCACGCCGCCGCAGTACAGCTCGCCGGGCACGTTGAGGCCGGTCGGCCGCAGGTCGTCGTCGAGGACGTAGCAGCGCCCCGACGGCAGCGGCACGCCGACGGTGCCCTCCCTGACCCGGGCCAGGTCCGCGGTGGGCGCCTCGAAGATCGTCACGTGGATGGTGCCCTCGGTGATGCCGTACATGTTGACGAAGACCGCGCGCAGGCCCGGCGCGCCGGCGACCAGCGACGCGACCCGCGACCAGCTCAGGGCCTCGCCGCCGAGGACGACGTAGCGGATGCGGGAGACCTCGTCCGCGCCCAGCAGCCGCAGGTACGGGGGCAGCAGCCGGTAGAGCGCACCGGGGGTCTGGAACACCACCGTGACGCCCTCGCGGCGCACCAGCTCGGCCAGGCGCTGCCGGTCCACCAGGTCGGCCTGGTCGGCGACGACCAGCCGGCCGCCGGTGCTCAGCGCGCCCCACATCTCCCACACCGAGGCGTCGAACGAGAACGAGCTGGCGGCCAGCCACACGTCGTCGGCCGTGACGTCGAGCCCGGCCGGGGTCGGGTCGTTCAGCGCGTCCAGGCCGCCGTGCCCGACCATGACGCCCTTGGGCACCCCGGTGGAGCCGGAGGTGTAGATGACGTACGCCTGGTCGCGCGGCCCGGGGAACGTCTCCGCGACCACGGACGTCCCGTCGAGGGTGTGCGCGTCGGCCAGGCGGATGCCGCGGCCCCGCGCCAGCGCGCCGGCCGTGTCGGCGGTGCCGGCCTCCACCAGCATGAACGGCATGTCGGCGCTGGCCGTGATCAGTTCGAGGCGCTGCCGCGGGTACTCGGGGTCCAGCGGCACGTAGACGCCGCCGAGCTTCCACACGCCCAGGATCGCCGCGACGATCGCGGGGGAGCGGCGCAGCAGCAGTCCGACCCGGTCGCCGCGGCGCACCCCCCGGTCGGCCAGGCCCGCCGCGATCCGCCCGGCCCACCGGTCCAGCTCGGCGTAGGTGACCTCCACGTCCCGGTGACGCACCGCCACCGCGTCCGGGGTGCGCGCCACGTGCTCGGCGAACCGGCGCAGCACCGACGGGTGGTCGGCCGGCTGCCGCGCCACCGGCGGGTTCACCCCCTCGGTCAGCAGCAGCCGCTCCGCCCCGTCCACCATGCACGGCTCGGCGTCCGGCCCGTCGACGACCGACCGCAGGAAGGTCAGGTAGTGCGCGAGCAGCGTCGCGACGGTCTCCGGGGTGAACAGCTCGGTGCTGTACTCGGCCCTCAGGAACGGCGTGGCGGTGGACACGTCGAGGGTCAGGCCCAGGTCGAACTTGGTGACGTCGATCTCGACGTCGACCTCGGTCAGCCGCACCCCGTCGAACTCGGGGAACGCGAACGGGAAGTTCTGCACCGTCAGGGAGGTCTGGAACAGCGGCGCGTGGCTGAGCTGCCGTTCCCCCACGGTGGCCCGCACGATCTGCTCGAATGGCACGTCCTGGTTGGCGAACGCGGCCATGCTGGCCCGTCGGGCCCGTTCGACAAGCTCGGCGAAGCCGGGCCGGCCGGACACGTCGAGTCGGATCGGCAGGGTGTTGACCAGGCAGCCGACGACGCGCTCCTCGGCCTCGTCCATGCGGTTGGCGACCGGCACCCCGATCACCACCTCGTCCTGGCGCGCGTAGCGCGACAGCACCGAGGCGTACGCGGCCAGCGACACCGCGAACAGCGTCGTGCCCCGCGACCTGGCCCACGCGGTGAGCCGCTCGACCAGCTGCGGCTCGACCGGGCGGCGCAGCACCGCGCCGTCGGCGCTGAGCACGCTCGGCCGGGGGAAGTCGGTGGGCAGCGCGAGCTGCGGGACGTCGCGCAGCTCGGCGCGCCAGAAGTCCAGCCCGGAGCTGTCGCGCTCCCACGACTCGCGCTGCCGCCGGGCGTACGCCAGGTACGACTCCGCCGGTTCGGCGTACGCGGCGTCCGTCCCGGACACCGCCGCGTGGTACTCGGCGGCGAGGTCGCGCAGCAGCAGCCCCACCGACCAGCCGTCGCAGGCGATGTGGTGCACCAGCACCGCGAGGGTGTGCTCGTCCGGGCCCCAGGAACGCAGGAAGGCGCGCAGCACGGGCCCGTCGCCGAGGTCGAACGGGCGTCGGGCCTGCTCGGCGACCAGGGTGTGCAGGTGGGCCTCCTGGGTGTCCCGGTCGGCCCACGCGCCCGACCGCACGTCGACGTCCGCGTGCGGGGTGGGCGAGACCCGCTGGGTGAGCACACCGTCGACCAGGGCGAACGTGGTGCGCAGCGCGTCGTGCCGGGCGACGACGCGGGTCAGCGCCGCGCGCAGCGCCGCCGGCCGCAACGCCCCGTGCAGGTGGACGGCGAACGCCACCACGTACGCCGGGTTGCCGGGCTGGAGCTGGTTGAGGAAATAGAGTCTTTCCTGAGCGAAGGAAGCACGACCGGTACGAACCATGGATCGATCGTGCGGTGTCCGACGTCCCGCCCGGCAGAGCGAGCTTCCCCGCTCCAGCAGGGAAAACCTCCCGGTCGGGTGCCGGACACACCGCTGCTCGTCGGCTGCTCAGCCTGGCCGGCTCCGGGGCCCGGGAACGCGACACGGCCCCCGGCCCGACGGGGTCAGCCGTCGGCCCGGGGGCCGTGTCGGGGGCGCGTCGGTCGGGTTCCGCCCGACCGCCCACAGGGGGAGTGCCTAGTACTCGCCGCGCCCGAAGGCGGCCAGCTCCGCGGAGTGCCCGGGGTTGCTGACGTACGTCGCACCGATCGGGGCGGTCACCCGGCACCACATGTCGAGCCGCTCCACGTCGATGCCGGCTGCGGCGGCCAGCTCGTCACGCCGGCGCAGCATCTCCGCGCGGTCCAGGCCCTCCAGCACGTAGTCGACCGCGTCGAAGCACGGGTCGCCGGCGCAGGCCATCGGGTCGATGGCCACCAGGCCCTTCGCGCCGCCGCTGAGCACGTTGCCCAGGTGCAGGTCGCCGTGCAGCAGCACGGTGTCGGTGGGCGCGGCGAACAGGTCGTCGCGCAGCCGCTTCGACTCGGTGAGGTCGGCGCCCCGCCGCACCGCGGAGTTGAACAGCACGTCGATCCAGTCCTCCAGCCGCCGCGGCGCGGTGGCCGGATCCCCGGCGCCGTGCAGGTCGGTGAGGAACCCGGCGTACTCCTGCGGGGACGGCGGTTGCGGCATCTTCTCCACCAGGGTGCCCGGGTGGATGGCCTCGAGCAGCACCGCGCCCTTGGCCGCCGCCAGCACCTCGGGCACCCGTGAGCTGGGCGCGAACTGGCGCAGCATGTCGACCTCCTCCCGCACCGCGTAGCTGTCGGGCGACAGCTTGAGCACCGCCTCGCCACGGGGGTGGCGGCAGCGGAACACCACGGAGGAGTTGCCGGACTTGAGCGGGTCGCCGAGGTCGAGCGCCCACTGCGCGACGAGTTCGTCCAGTCGCTGGGGCAGCGTGCCGACCCAGCGGTGCGCCGCCTTGCCGAACCGCGGCTCCAGCCGGGTCGCGATCGCTTCCAGATCCAGGGCCATCCCGCTCACCTTTCCATCGACTGCGCGCCGGCGTACGCGGCGCAGCCGCCCGCTCCCGGCTGGGGTGTGCCACCGTGCTCCAGCCTGGCCTTGCGGGCGACCTCGATCGCCTCGTACCGGTCCGCCACGTTGAGCTTGCTGAAGATCGTCGAGATGTGGTTGCTGACCGTCTTCGGCGAGAGATTGAGCTGGGTGGCGATCGCCCCGTTGCGCAGGCCCGACGCGATCAGCTGGAGCACCTGCCGCTCGCGCGTCGTCAGCTCGGGGAAGAGCTGCTGGTTGCGTGGTTCCCGGCCGAGCTGCCGGACGATCTGGTCGGCCACCCGGGGGCCGAGGATCACCTCGCCCGTGGCGAGGCCCCTGATCGTCCGGACGATGCCGTCGCCCGGGCAGCTCTTGAGCACGTAGCCCCGTGCGCCGGCACGCATGGCCGCGAAGACCGCCGCCTCGTCCTCGACCGCGGTGAAGACCAGCACCGCGGTCGTGGGCGACATCCGGGCGATCTCCTGCAGCGTCACGCCCACCTGGAAGCCCGGCAGTTCGATGTCGAGCACGAGCACGTCGGGGCGCAGCGACGCCGCCGATCTCATCGCCTCCCGCGTGGTGCCCGCCTCGGCGACCACGGTGACCTCAGCCGAGGGGGACAGCAGGGCGTGCAGGCCCCTGCGCACCACCGGCTGGGCGTCGGCCAGCACAACTGTCACGGCGCGACGTCTTGTGCCGTCCGCGACGTCTCCCGGATCGCGGCTCATCGTATGAGCCGGTTCCGAGGTCGAGCCAACGCTGACCATTACCACACCTCACCCGTCTAACTGGTTCCGCGACGCCTCCCTGTCGTGGAGGCGTCGCGGAAGCGCCGACCTCCGATCGGCGTGAACGTCTTCTGACGGTCATCAGAACAACACATGAACGTGGCCGGGCGACAGTGATGTCAGTCATCTGACGCATTCTCAGCGACCAATTAAATGAAAAGCGTCGAAGGCGATTCTCGGCTTGAACGGAACAGGCCGCGACAGAACGGAAATGCCGGGACGAGGCGGCTGCGGACCTGGTGGGACGGTCCGGGGCGGCCCGTCCCGGACCGGCGGCTAGCGCACCGCGTTCCGGGCGTCCACGGGAGATATTCCCTGGTGGCCCGGGAAGTCGTCCCGCCCGTGCTCCGCCGGACGCCCTGTCCCGCCCGGCGGCGTCGCCGCGAGGATTGACGCGACCGCTCCATCACACCAGGATGTGCAAATATGCCGTTGTCTCGACTGACTGATTATTCGTCCCGTTTGGTGCCGACCGATCCGCTGCGCAGGAAACTGATCGCGATCCGGCTGGCCGAATCGATCGGCAAGGGAGTCTTCCTCAGCGGCAGCGTCGTCTACTTCACACTCCGCGTCGGGCTCGATCCCAAGCAGGTCGGCCTGGGTCTGTCGGCGGCGGGCCTGTCCGCCTTCATCTCGTCGGTCCTGTTCGGCGTCGTCGCCGACCGGGTGGGCCCGCGCAGGCTGCTCGTCATGCTGTTCGCGGCGCTGGCGGTGGGCTTCGGGCTCTACGCGCTGGTGGACAACCCGGTCCACTTCTTCGCCCTGGTGGTCACCGTCGGCTTCCTCGAGTACGGCACCGGCCCGACCAACGGCGCTCTCGTCGGCAACCTCGTGCCCGCCGAGGAGCGGGTCAAGCTCAAGGCCATGATGCGGTCGGTGTTCAACATCGGTTTCAGCATCGGCATCGGGGTGGCCGCCGTCGCCGCGCTCGACCAGCGGCTGCTCGTGCTGATCCCGCTCACCACCGCCCTGCTGATGGCCGGCGCCGCCCTGCTGGTCACCCGCCTGCCCGACGCGCCCGCGCGTCCCGTCCCGGTGGGCTTCAGGCGCTTCGCCGCCGTACGCGACCCCCGGTTCCTCTCCGTCATCGGCGTCTCGACGGTGCTCGCCTCCCACGTCACCGTCATCCTGGTCACGATGCCGCTCTGGGCGCTCAACCGCACCTCGCTGCCGCACTTCCTGATCCCGCTGCTGCTCATCTTCAACACGGTGTTCGTCATCCTGTTCCAGGTGCGGGCCAGCCGTGGCGCGGACACCGTGGAGGGCGCCGGCAGGCTCGCCCGCCGCTCCGGCTACTGGCTGGCCGGCGGCTGCGCCGTCATCGCGGTGAGCGCCCTCGACGACAACGTCGTGCTGGTGTCCGTCGCGATCGTCGCCGCGGTGCTGATCCTGTCGGTGGCCGAGGTGATGCAGGCCGCCTCGGGCTGGGGCCTCGCGTTCGGCCTCGCCCCCGAGCACGCGCAGGGTGAGTACCTGGGCGCGTTCGACCTGCACGTGATCACGCAGAACATCATCGGCCCGGCGACGCTGTCCGGCCTGGTCATCGCCTTCGGCTTCTGGGGCTGGCTCGGCATCGCGGTCGCCGCGCTGGTCGCGTCGGCGCTGATCATCCCGGTCGCGCACCGCAGCCAGGCCACCCTCGTCCCGGAGCCGGCCTCCGCGACCAGCCCGTAGGCCGCGGCACCGGGAGCGGGGCGCCACGGCCCGGGCCGTGCCGGCCCGGGCCGGCGGCCGGCGTCAGCCCCCGGGAGGGCTCGCGCGGCGGGGGGCGGCGGCGGCGGCCG
>NZ_JBAKHL010000113.1:0-12743 GCF_036902715.1 Micromonospora sp. CPCC 205546 | reverse complement strand
GCCCGCCTGCGCGACCAGCGGCGCCGCCAGCCGCCACGCGGCCTCCGCCGCCCGGGGCCAGCCCGCCGCCTCGGGCGCCTCCGCCGACCGGGCCGCCGCCAGCGCGGCACGCGCGCTCTCGGCGTCCGGGTGCACGCGGGTCAGCACCAGCAACTCCACCGCCCGGTCCGGATGGGCCGGGTCCCGGCCGTACGCCGCCGCCAGGTGAAGCACCAGGTTGGCCTGCGCCCACAGCACCGCCGCCAGCTCGGCCACCGGCGCGAAGAGCCCCGCCAGCGCGGCGGTCGCCCCGCCCGCCGCGGCCTGCCGGACGAACCGCCGGGTCGCGAGCCGCGCCAGCCCGTCGGCACCCGCGTCGGGGTACGCCTCGCGGAGCCGCTGCGCCCAGTCGCGGGCGCGCGGCCCGACCGCCTCGACGGCGGCCAGGGCCAGCAGTTCCGGTGCGAAGGCGGGATGCTCGATCAACCGCGCGGCGGCCAGCCGAAGAACGGTCTCAGGCGTACGCGACGGCGATGCTCCCGCCACCTCAGCCTCGGCGCCGGGGGCGGCAGCCGCGGGCGCAACCGCAGCTGTGGGCGGAGTCGGGGTCGGATCCGGACGCTCAGTCGGAGCCGGAGCCGGAGCCGGAGCCGGAGCCGGAGCCGGAGATGGAGATGGAGCCGGGGTCGGAGTCATCGGGGCGGCCTTCGTCATGGCCTTCCTCGTGGCCTTCTTCGCGGGGGTGACCTTCTTCGCGGGAGCGGCCTTGCGGGTGGCGGGATCGGTCCTCGCGGCCGGGGTGGCCTTCTTCGCTGCCGCCCTCTTCGTGGGCTCCTTCTTCGTGGGCTCTTCCCGCGTGGGCTCCTTCTTCGCGGTGGTGCTCTTCGCGGGCTCCTTCTGCGCGGGGGCGACGTTCTTGCCGGAGTTCCCCGTCCCACGGGCGGGCGGGCCCGTGGGCACCTTGCGGGCGGTGGGGACCTGCCGCCCCGCGGTGGCCGCTCCGCCGGAGTCCGCCGGTGTGGCGGGCGGAACCCCCTGCCGGCCTGCTGATCCGACCCCGCTGTCCGGCGGCTCGGCGGCGGCAACTGACACCTGGCCCCCGGCTGCGGCGGGAGTGTCGGCACCGCTGTGGGGAACGTCACTCCTGCCGTCCTCTCCCGCCTGGCCGGGTTGCTCCCGGGGCGCCGGCTCGGCCGGGCGGTCGGCCTGACGGGGCAGCGGCGAATCGGCAGAGGGCGGTTGGAAGAGCACTGCGGGCGCGGATCGGGCCCGCCTGGGGCGCTTCCCGGAGTCCTCCGGCCCGGCCGGCTCAGGCGGTGCGGGAGGCGGGCTGAAGGTCGCCTCCGGGGAGCGTCGGCGCGCTCCCTCAGCAGGCTCTCGGCGGTTCGGCTCGCGCGGCGGCTGCTCCTGCATATCGAAGGAGCGTAGTCCCGATCACGCCCACGCACAGCAGTGAAAGGCGAGGTCGGGCCGGGCCCCGGCCTCGTCAGGGGCCGCTCGGCGCGCAGGTGGAGGGGCGGATCGGGGAAGTCGCTTTGCTCCCGATGGCTGGTGCCCTGTATCCTCGGGCGCGGTGGTCTGCAGGGCCGCCAGGGAGACTTCGCCTAGTCTGGTCTATGGCGCCGCACTGCTAATGCGGTTGGGGTCTTAAAGCCCCTCCCGGGTTCGAATCCCGGAGTCTCCGCGCGAAAGCCGGGTGTGTAGACTGGCCAAGCACCGAGCGCCCGTAGCTCAACGGATAGAGCATCTGACTACGGATCAGAAGGTTAGGGGTTCGAGTCCCTTCGGGCGCACTTCACGATCAAGGCCGTGACCAGCGAAAACGCCGGTCACGGCCTTGATCGCTTCTACGCGTTGGGATCGATTTTCCCAGGATTTGGAATCTGGTGCTCCGATGGTGCTCCGTTGTCACTGTGCTGTCGTGGCGGGGGCTCGTGCGGGTCCGTTCTGACCAGTGCATTTGCGTGTCGCCTGGTCTGGATCATGGACGAGATGCCGGTGCGTCGGGGTACGGCCGTTGTCCACGGTGGTCACCGCTGTGGATCTTTACTCCGAGGTGGGTGCCTGGGGCGGTCGGCCGCCATTGACCTGGCCTGGCATAGGGTGACGAGCGGGGTCGGGATGTCGGCCGGAGCGAGCATCGGCGATGAAGGCGGGGATGCCCCGCATCTGATTTGTGCTCTCTGATCGCCCGGCGGCCTCGGCGAGGACCTGCACGATGACGCCGTGGCGCTTGTGCTCACAGCCGGGGTAGCAGGACCGATGTCCGCCGCTAGCGTCCACTCGGTGGGCACCGAAGACGTTGCCGGCCTCGTCGGACTCCTCGCCGTCATCGGCATCGGCTACGCATGGTTCAACCGCGACCGCGGCGACGACTACGACGGCGGCTACGAATAAGTTTGGTACGAGGAAGAATGACGCTACGAGGAACACTGGCGCGAAGACTGAGCCGCTGGGCTTTACTCGCCGCGATCCTCGGCGCTTGGGCTTCCGCCGCGCGGTGTGGTGCGGCAGTTGGCTATCG
This sequence comes from Micromonospora sp. CPCC 205546, assembly GCF_036902715.1. Classification (NCBI taxonomy): domain Bacteria; kingdom Bacillati; phylum Actinomycetota; class Actinomycetes; order Micromonosporales; family Micromonosporaceae; genus Micromonospora; species Micromonospora sp. CPCC 205546. The sequence goes on along the minus strand of NZ_JBAKHL010000113.1, from coordinate 10,240 downwards.
TCGCTCCATCCGCCCCGTTGTGAAGGGCAGGTGAAGGGCCGTCAACGACGTCAAGCCGGATGGTCCGCTTCGGGCGGCGGGATACCCGAGCCGCTGGCCAGTTGCGACATTGTCGGCATCTGCCGACATCAACTCCGACAAATTTTGACACCGCGAACTGCTCTGCAGGGGTGCCGTCGGTCTCACAATGAGACCGACGACAGGTGTGCTGTGGGCGCGACCCTTGGCACTATCTGCGTTCGGCAGCGACGCGCGGCCTTCGGGTGCATGGGTGACTGTCAGAGCTGGCAGCTGTGGTCTGCACGCGTCGGGGCCGCAGCGTCTGCAGGGCGATCGGAGTTAGAAGCAATGGCCAACAGCGACGAGATCCAAGCTGCCCGTCGTGCGCTCGGCCGGCAACTCGCCGAGTTGCGAAAGGCCGCCGGTCACACTCAGCATGGTTTCGCCCGGCTCGTGCAGTACGGTCGCAGCTCCGTGGCGAACACCGAGACCGGTCATCAACACCCTGACCGCGCGTTCTGGGTCCGCTGCGACACCACGCTGCAGACCAAGGGCTTGCTTGCCGCCGAGTACGACCGCATCGCCGATCTGGACCGCCGGCAACGTCGCCTATCGGTGATGCAGGCGGTCGAGCAGACGTCTAGGCCGATGACACTATCTCCCACCAGCCCCGACGCACCTTGCGCGGACGACACCACCGTTCTGTGGGAGCACGAGGACAGCATCGACGCCCGTCGGCTGGCGCTGAAGTCCGCAGCCGACGACGACGCGCGCCTGGCGTACCTCGAGAGCGAGGTACGCCAGGCGATCTGCGACAACGAACGCCTCACCCCGGCCCTCCTCACGGCACGTATGCGACCGCTGCGCGCCTACGTCGACCAGCTCATGGCCGGCCGGCAACACCCACCGCAGCGCGCTCGGCTCTACACCGCCGCCGCCCACCTATCCGGACTCCTCGCCGCCCTCGCCTTAGACCTCGGCGCGTTCCGCCTCGCACACGCCTACGCCGCCGAAGCCTTCGACCTCGCCGACGCCGCCAAGGAGCCCGACACGCAAGCCTGGGCGCGGGCGACACAGAGCTTAATCGCGTTCTACACCGGCGACTACCACGACGCGCTGGCCTACGCCCAGGACGGCCTGCGCCGCGCCGGCACGAGTCCACACCGCATCCGCCTCACGATCAACGGCCAGGCGCGAGCCCTTGCCCGTCTCGGCGATCGCTACGGCGTCGACAGCGCTGTCGATCGAGCATTCGCCATGCTGTCCGACTACCCACCCGTCACCCAGGTCAGCACAAGCCTTGCCCTCGGCCCGTACTGCCAGGCCAGGACAGCAGCAAACGCGGCAACCGCCTACCTGGCCCTTGACCGCACCGCACACGTCAACAACCACCTCGCCATCGCCATCGCCGCGTTCGATTCAGCCGGGCTGCGGGGCCCGCAAGCACTGAGCCGCCTCGATCTGGCGACCGCGCACCTGCACGTCGACGACCCCGACCCCGAACAGGCGGCCACGCTGGTGATGGAAGCGCTCACCCTCACTGCGGACCAGCGCTTCGAGTCGGTTCACCAACGTGCCCGGCAGTTTCTCGCCGTCGCCGGGCCGTTCGCCCGCCACCCGCGGCTGCGGCAGGTGGCGGACCTGCTCGCTGAGCGGACTCAGGTCGCAATCGCAACGCCGCCGGCTCTACCATCGCCGTCATGACCAGTCGGGAACTGGCCAGCCTGCACCAGCGCTGGACCGCCTACCAGGATCTGCCCGAACTCATCGAACACTGGTACTGGCGCCCGGGCTGGCGAGCCGACCGCCGGTTCTACACCTGGCACCTCACCTTTGAACACCAGCCCGAACTCCACCGTTTCGTCACCGACCTGCAGCGCCAGCTGGTGCTGCCGGGGCTGGACCTGGTGCCGCTTGATGGTCTGCACCTGACTATGCAGGGCCTCGGCTTCACCGACGAGGTCAGCGCCCCCGACCTCAACACAATCGTCGCCGAAGTCCGGCAGCGTTGCGCCGGCTTGGCGCCGCTGGAGTTGTCCCTCGGCCCCGCCGACCCTGACGCCGAAGGAATCGGTCTGCTGGTCCAACCCTGGGACCGCGTCGAACATCTCCGCGCCACCATCCGGGACGCCATCGGCGCGGTGTGGCCAGCCGTGCCCGAGCCCGCGGACGGATTCCGGCCGCACGTCACCATCGCCTACAGCGGCTCACCGGCGCCGACAGATCCGATACGCGCTCGGCTAGCCGAACTCCGTGACCAGCCTCCGGCGCGGGCGACGGTGAGCGAGGTGACGCTGATAGCGCTACGGCGGGAGAATCGCACCTATCGCTGGACGACTGCGGCAACGGTGTCTCTGGCCGGGTGACCCCGCCCTGCCGTCAGGCGTGAGAACGGCTTGCTCCGGAACTCCGACCAACTCCGCAGGCGCGATCCAGATATACAGCCTGCGATGGGTGACACGCGTCAGGTCTCTGCTCGCTATGCCTTTCAAGATGATCCGGCCCCGTCGAAGTGCCTCGGTCGGCACCGACTCCTGCGGCCATGCAGCTGCCTGCTGATTTGGCGGATCTGGAGGGCTGGCTCATCGCCGTCCTCCGGGATGCACCTCCTGAAGAAATCTTCGCCGCTGTCGCCCGCGCCGAACCACCCGTCGGCGAACAGCTAATCCCAAGCAGGTAGCGGCGGCGATGCGTGGGAGCTGTCCTCGTCGACCAGTTGTTCCTCGCCGCCCGGCGAACCTGACGGCGGTGGGACGTCGCTGGGTCGTTACCGAAAGGGACGTTTGAGCGGGTCTGTTCAACGGTGACGAGATGTACACCGAGGCGCAGCTACACGGCGTAGAGGCGTGCAAGCGCCGTGCGGATGGCCGGAACCGCTTCGGCGGGGTGGTGGCCGGGATGCAGGTGCATGATCGCGGCGTAGACAGCTTCGTCGATGTCTCTGACGGTGAGGCCGTTGGGTAGGCGTTGGAACCAGCGGTGGCCGGTCGGCCGCTCCGGCAATCCCACATCGCGCAGGTATGAGTTCGCTGCCTCATCGATGATCGCTTGATCGTTCGCTGTGCGTGGCGGGTGAAATGTGTGCTCTCCGGTGCTGTCGCTGACGGTGACCTCGACATGATGTTGTCGGGTTTCTCTGCACCGGGCCAATGTGGCGGGGGCGGCGAGGTAGCCGAGCATGGCATCCCAGCCGGATTCGCTCAGCTCCCAATATCGGCCATTCGGGGTGTCGATGGCGCGGTAGCGGTCGGACGTTTCCGGCGGTGGACCGGGGAACGGCTGGGCCGTGTCCCAGGCGTTGGGTGCGGCGCTGGTGTCGGCCATGCTGCTCCTTAGGCCTCGCTACGGCCAAGGTCCCGGCCTCCGTCGAGGAGGTCGGGGCCATGGTCCACGCATCCATATTGAACTGTGATGGTACGACTTGGTACGGAACGGGATCAGAACTTGCAGGGTTCGGCGGTAGACCCATAGCACTTGAAGCGTGCCGTCTCCAACGCAGGCGCCGTGCGGGCGGAGTAGCCCGCGGGGGTGTATTCGGTGTTGAAGGCCGCGTAGTACGCGGCGGGGTTGGTCAGGAAATTGCCGTAGATCGTGGGGCTGTTCCAGCGGTACGAGCCGGCACCGCTGAGGCGCCCCGGGTAGAGAGCGTGGTCGCCGCAGTTGGCGTCCGGCCAGTTGTCGATGACCTGGTAGCAGTTGATCCAGGAGTCGGTGAAGGTCAGCGACGGGCCGAGGTCCCAGATTAGGGAGACGGTCCACCGGCCGCGTCGGCCCTGAAGGCTATTGCGGATGATCACGTCGTAGCTGCCGATGACGCCGCTGGCGTTGCCGTACACGGCGTTGCCCTTCGTTTCACCGATGTAGCGCTGGTAGTCGATGACACGGTGACATATGCCGCTGCCCTCGCACCACGTGTCGTAGTCGTCTGCCAGCACCGACACCGGGCCAGGGGCCGGGGCGGTGGTGGCGGCGACCGGCGTGAAGGTTGTGGTGGGGGAGCCGTGGGCATCGCGGCGCGTGCTCGTCAGGCCGGCGCTGGTGCAGCTCCACTCCGGCAGCCTCTGCTGCATGGCGAGCGCGATGCACGGCGCGAGAACCTTCTGGGCGCCGTCGTAGGTGTTCTTCACGCGCTTGCCGGCCACAGCCGGAGCGTTCAGGGCCGCGACGCCGAGCACGAAAGCGAGAAGGCCGGCAACGAGAACCCCACCCCTTCTGAGACTACGAATGTCCACGCTTTCTCCTTTCACATGCGCACGTGCTGACGCGACCCATCGAACATCCCGGATGGCAATGTCGATAAGGATTGTCGGCGAGCTCCGACAATCCACTGACAGTCTCGTCTCCCTCGTGCGACCACAGTCGGGCCGGCCAGGGACTTCGCCCTTGTTCCTTCCTGCGGTGGCAACGGTGAAAGGGTCACCCGAGGGAATGTCGCCCAGATGTCGGAACCCTTGGGTTCGGGTAGCCGACATCAATGGGTATCGCCTTTAGTCCTTGATGTTGACGTGGCGGACGAATGGCCCCGATGCCACTCGCGTTCGTCCGATTCCCGTGCAGGACTGCCCTGCACCCAACCGATCGGGGTGCGCGTCGGTGCCGGGAGGCCCGGCCGCACATGCCGCCGAAGGAGGTAGCGCCGATGCGGCGCAAGTGGTTCGCTCCCGCCGGCGACGGCGAGACCTACAGCCCTTTAGGCATTGACTGTGAAGGCGCGGCCACGCTGTTCGGGAGCCGCAGCGGCTGGGCTCGCATACACACGGCCGACCCCGACGAGCAGACCGTCCAGGAGTTCGCCGAGACCAACCGCGCGTTCTGGGCCTTGCTCGACCAGCAACCGCCGCCACAGTCGCTTCGGCGGCTGGAGCCCCGCCGACGGAAGGGGCAGGCGTGAAAGCGGCACCCCCGATCCCGCAGGTCGTCGCGGACACCCTCTTGCAGCTCGGCGGCGACGACTGGTCCCTTGGCCGGGACCTCACATCAGGCAGCCGGGTCGACGTCGTTGTTGTCAGGCTCCGCACCGACCTGGCGCACCTCAGCGACGAGTGGATGTGGGTGACCGGTCACCACCCCGAATGCCTGTACCCAAATGCCGACGAGCACCTGCCGTGCATGGAGCTGCGGGTCCGCGTTGCCGCGCTACGTCGGTACGCCAGCGCGACATGAGCCGCAGCGACGAACCCTGCGGCCCGGCCGACAGGTATGCATCCGCGCGGATGACCGACAAACAGCACGCCGACGGCCGCATCTGTTTCCACTGTAGGCCCGACGGCAGCTGCGAACAGAACGCCTGGGCGCAACAGGAACTTGCCCTCCACCTCATCCGCCGCCTAGAGAACGCGGCCGCTGCAGCCATCTCGACGAGTAACCCGGAAAGGCCAGCCGCGTGCACACACATCCCGGCGTAGCCGACGACGCCCCTCGGCATTTGCGCGGTCAGCCCGCCGCGCCGCAGCGTCACGTCCGGGCTGTAGGCAACGCGCCTACTGGGCCGACGCTGCTCGCCGACGAGTTCTGGTTCATGGCCCACGACGACCAGACCGGCCGGCCACGCCTGTTCGAGTCCGCGCTGAACCACGGCTTGGCCGCCGCGCTACTCGCCGAGCTGTACGGCGAAGGCCGGATCATCTTCAAGCAGGGGCGGATCGAAGTGCTCCAGCCCTGGCCGCCGAGGGACTGGCTGCAACACGTCGTGCTTGACCGGCTGATCGCACAGCCGCAGCACAGCGACACCCGGACGTGGTTGGCGTTCCTGGCCGCCACGGCCAGCGAGCAGGTCACCACCCGCATGTGGCAGGTCGGGCTGCTGCGACGACAGCAGGTCGGCCGGCTGTGGCGTCAACGCACCATCCATGTGCCGACCGACGTGAACGTCGCTGCGTCGTCGTGGGCGCGGCTGTCGGTCGACCTGCGTTTCACCCGCCGCCTCAACTCCTTCGACGTGGTGCTCGCGGGCCTGGCCCTGCACACCCAGCTAGACACGGCCCTGCTCGACGGCGCGACGCTAGCCGTCCGTACCCACCTGCGTCAGGTAGTCGCGCAGGCCCCACAACCGGTACGCGACCTGCTCGCCGACCTCAGCAGCGCCGTCGGCGGAAGCGTCCTGAGTCACCGCACCTGACGTGCGGTCAATCCCGACCACCCTTTGCTGAAAGAGACCCGATGCGTACATCGAAACCCGACACCGTCTCGGCTGTGCTGGCACGCGGCCGTCTCGGGATCCCGTCCGTAGTGTTCTTCGTCATCGCCGCGGCGGCGCCGCTGACCGTTGTCGCTGGTGGCGCGACCACCGGGTACGCCGTCACCGGCGTCGTCGGCATCCCCGTGTCCTACCTTGTCGTCGCCGCGATCCTGGCTCTGTTCGCTGTCGGCTACGTGGCCATGTCCCGGCGCATCGTCAACGCTGGCGCGTTCTACACCTACGTGACGCACGGCCTCGGCAAGCCGGCCGGCGTCGCCACCGCCTTCGTCGCGCTGCTGGCGTACAACGCGATGCAGATCGGCCTCTACGGCGGGTTCGGCGCGGTGCTGGCCCAGTTCCTTCAGGACCGCTACGGCTGGAACACCACCTGGTGGCTGTGCGCCCTGGCCGCGTGGGCTGCCGTGACCGTTCTCGGGCTGTTGCGTATCGACCTCAACGGCAAGGTGCTGGCCGTGGTGCTCGTCGCCGAGTGCGCCGTCGCGGTCGTCTTCGACGTCGTCATGGTCAGCAACCCGGCCGCCAGCGTCAGTTTCGACACGCTCGCCCCGTCGCACATCTTCGCCGCCGGCATCGGCGCGGCGCTGGTCACCGCGATCACCGGTTTCGTGGGCTTCGAAGGCACCGTCGTGTTCAGCGAGGAGACGAAGGACCCGCGCCGCACCGTACCGCGCGCCACCTACATCGCCGTCACGATTATCGGCCTGCTCTACGGGCTGTCCGCGTGGGCGATGTCCGTCGCCACCGGCCCCGACAACATCGTCGACGCCGCCCGCACCGACGGCACCGACCTCATCTTCAACCTGGTGTCCCCACACCTCGGCAGCAGCATCGTCACGGTCGGCCGGGTCCTGTTCATCACCAGCCTCTTCGCAGCGCTGCTGGCGTTTCACCACACCGTCGCCCGGTACCTGTTCGCACTCGGCCGCGAGCGTGTCCTTCCCGCGTGGCTTGGCCGCACGAGCCGCCGCACCGGCGCACCGAAGGCCGGCTCAATCGTCCAGAGCGTCATCGCGGTAGCCGTCCTCATCGGCTACGCGGTGGCCAGCGCGGACCCCATCGTGCATCTGTTCTTCTGGATCACCGTCACCGGCGGACTCGGCGTGCTGATCCTGATGACCGTCACCTCCGCCGCGGTGGTCGGATTCTTCGCCCGCACCCCACACCGCGACGGCCTGTGGCGTAGCGCGATCGCGCCGCTGGCCGCTGCTGGCGCGCTGGCCGCCATTCTCGTCGTCACCATCCAGGAGTTCGACGTCCTGCTCGGGGTCGCCGCGACGTCGCCGCTGCGCTGGTGGTTCCCCGCCGCCTACGGCATCGCCGCCGTCCTCGGCGCCGTATGGGCGGTGATCTTGCGCGCCACCCGCCCCGACGTGTTCACCGCGATCGGCCTCGGCGCGGACAGCGCCACCGCGCCGGTCCGCACACCCGACGCCACCCGCCAGCCAGCCTGACCAGGAGCGACCATGAAATCGAACAGCACCCTCACTATCCGCCGGGCCACACACGACGACGCCGGCCCGCTCATCACCGTGCTGGTGGAGGCGTTCCTCGGCGGTCCTGTCGCCGACTGGCTCGTTCCCGACCTGGATGACCGCCGCGCGGTCTACTTCCGCTACTTCAACTTGGTTCTCCACCACGGGCTCCAGTACGGGCGCGTAGACACCACCTCCGACCTGTCGGCCGTCGCGATCTGGTACACCCGCGACGAGGTTCCTCTGCTGGCGTCAACCGACCACTACTGCGCGGTGGAAAAGGCGACCGGCAAGTACGCGCCGAAGTTCCTGCTGCTCGACGCCATCTTCGAAACACACCACCCACACGCCCCACACGACTACCTCGCCTACGTCGCCGTCGACCCACGCCGCCAGAGCCGAGGCGTCGGCTCGGCGCTGCTCACCACCGCCCACCAAACGCTGGACGCGACCAACCGGGCGGCGTACCTGGAGGCCAGCAATACCCGCAACAGGGACCTGTACCTGCGCCTCGGCTACCGCCAAGGCGCACCGATCCACCTGCCAACCCAAGGACCGCTGATCTGGAGAATGTGGCGCGGCCAACCGACCGACGGCACCCCCGCACCGTTCCCAACGGACCTCCTACCACGCAGGCGGCCACTGTGAGCGGCCCCGCCCTGGGCACGACCATCCGCCCGGCGACACCCCAGGACGTCGCCGCGATCACGGTGCTGCTGGCCGGCGCACTCGACGGCGACCCCGTCATCCAGTGGCTGCTGCCCGATCCCACCGAGCGCATCACCGTCCTGCACCGCCTGCTCGCCGTCGATATTGACCACGCGATCGAAACCGGGACCGTCGACGTGACGCTGAACCTCTCGGCGGCCGCGGTATGGCGCAGACACGACCCGGACGCCCCGCGCTGGCCGCTCGGGGACCACCACCTGTCAACCTTCGCCGGCACCGCAGCCCACCGCCTGTCGGAGCTGAACTCCGCCATCGACAGCTACCGGTCCTGGGCACCGCACCACTGGCTGTCGTGGCTCGCCGTGCATCCCGCCTACCAGCGACAGGGCCTCGCCGGCGAACTGCTGCGCCGGCACCACCAGGCCGTCGACGGCACCGGATGGCCGGTCGACACCGTGGTCACCACCGAGGCCGCACGGGACGCGCTCCGCAACCACGGTTACCGCGCCGCCCTGCCGCTGAACCTGCCCAGCGGACCGGAGCTCTGGCCCCTGAGCCGAGGCGCGCGCCCGGCCCGCCCACCAGATGCTTCCCTCCGCCACTGCTGATTCACCTGGCACGCCGAACGGCGCCAGGCCACCCCCGATGGTTCGGCGCTGATCCCACCCGCAACGCCACCACCCAGCGAGGAACTGCACAACATGCTCATGCCCCGACGAAACGCTCCCACCCAAGTCGTGGTGGGTCTTCTCGGCAGCGTCCTGCTCACCGCCTGCCAGTCAGGCCCGCCGGCCAACCGGTCAAAGCCGACACCAGCGCCGCCGTCGCAACCGCAGCCGCCCACCCCGATGCCGCCCTCGGCCGCCACCGGACCGAACCTCACCGCGCAGCAACGCCTGACCGCCCTGGCCACCAGCGTCACCGCCACACCGGCCGACCACACCACCGACCAGCCCTACACCTACCTACACCTGCAAATGTGGAACCGCGCCACCAACGCGATCACCCGCACCGACCTGCGACGCTGGCGACGCAGCGCAGACAACTCCGGACGCGAGATCACCCGCCGGCTACCCGACATGCTCGGCGTCGACCACCGCCCCGACCCCGACGAACGAGAACTGTTCGCACACGCCCCACAAAAGACCACCCAGTACGGGCAAGGCGCCTTGCGCCACTACCTACCCGAGCCGCCACCCACCGACCCCACCACGCTGGCCCACGCACTCGCGCCACCGATACTGGCCAACGAACCCGCGTACCCCCTCCTGCTCGCCTCCGGCGTCGTCGGACTCGCCACCAGCCAATACCTCAACCAGGAACAGCGAACCGCCACCCTGCGAGTCCTGGCCAGCATTCCCACCATCACCTACCAAGGCGAGACCACCGACATCGCCGGCCGCACAGGCCTGGCCTTCGCGGTGACCGCCGACGGGTCAACCTGGCAACTCATCATCGACGGACGCACAGGCGAACTCCTGGCCGCCCACGAACGCGTGACCGGCAAACGCCCGGGCCTTTTCTCATACGTGCTCATCCTCGAACGCAGCCACACCACCACCGACGAGCGCCGCTGAGCCACCCACCCAGTTCGAGTAGGAAGGCAGGAAACATCGACCGCGCGTGATGGTATGGGCGCCAGGGCCGACAGCGACTGGAGGATGTCAGCCCGCTGCGGCCTGGCTGCCTTGCTGAGTGACCCGACGAGCCTGTCGTCCGTACGTCGTCGGTTCGCTCCCGAAGATCAACAGGCCGTTGGTTGCGTTGCGCGCTGCGTGCCAGGTGGCCGACGGAGCCTCGCTGCTTGCTACAGATCTTGAAAGGCCAGGTTCGTCTGATGTGGATGGCGTTGCTGGTGTGACGGTTGTGGTGTCGGGTAGATCGGCGGTATGAGGTATCC
>NZ_JBAKHL010000112.1:0-13041 GCF_036902715.1 Micromonospora sp. CPCC 205546 | reverse complement strand
GGCCGGCCCGATCCGGCCGGCGGCGCCGGGCCTCGCCCCGGCGGCCGTGCCGACGCAGACCGCCGCGGCGGTGCGCCCGTCGGTCGCCGTGCCGGCCGGGCACGGCGGCGCCCCGACGTCCGACGCCGGCACCTGAGCGGGCGGCCCGGCCCCGTTCGGGCAGGCGGCTGAGCCCGTCCGGGTACGCGGCCCGGTCCTGTTCGGGCAGGCGGGCGGGGCATCGGCTGTGGCAGGATCCGGCTCGCCCCCTACCACGACAGGATGACCGTGGCCGACGACCTGTTCACCCCCACGATCGCGCCGGCGGCGTACGAGGCGCGACGCCCGCCGTGGCGGCCCCAGTCGTTGATCTTCCCCGCCGTGTTCGGCGGACCGACCGCCGTCACCGTGCTCGCCCTGGTCAACGGGCGCCGGCTCGGGGTGTCCCGCCCGGCCCACCTGGCGGTGCTCGGCGCCGGGTTGGCCGGGCTGATCGCCCGGCTGGCGCTCACGCTCGCGATCTTCGACGACGGGGCGAACCGGCCCGTACGGCTGGTCGGGGCGCTGGCCGGCGGGCTGGTCTGGCTCGTGGCCTCCGCCACGCAGAAGCGCCCGTTCCGTGCGTACGAGCTGCGCAGCGGCCAGCCCGCGTCGCTGTGGCTGCCCGGTCTCGGGGCGGTGCTGGTGCTCGGCTTCGTCGAGGCCGCACTCGTCGCCCTGGTGGCCGTCGCGTGACCGGCCCCGGCACGCAGCTCGCCCGGGTGGCCCAGCTGCTGGAGTTGAACCGTCCGGAGCAGGCCCTCGCCGAGGTCGGCCGGCTGCCCGCCCCGCTCGCCACCAGCCCGCTCGCGTTCCGGCTGCGCGCGGGCGCGCTGACCGTGCTCGACCGCTGGGACGACGTGGTCGCGGTGGCCCGGCAGGGGCTCGCCGAGCACGGCCCCGACGCCGAACTGCTGGGCCGCCTCGGCCTCGCGCTGCGCCACCGTCGCGAGCACGCCCTCGCCGAGCGGGCGCTGCTCGACGCGCTCGCCATCGAGCCGGAGAACCCGTGGCTGCTCTGCCAGTACGCCGACCTCTGCTGCGCCGTCGGGCAGACCGACAAGGCGCGGCGCCTGGTGGAGCGCGCGGCGGCGATCGTGCCGGACGCGCCGGCCGTCTTCGCCTCCCGCTTCCAGCTCGCGTACGCCCGGGGCGACGACCGGGCCGCCGAGCGCGTCGCCCGGGAGTTCCTCGGTGCGTGGCCGGACAATCCGGTGGCGCTCGCCCTGCACGGCGTCGCCGCCGCCCAGCGCGGCCGGGTGGGCACCGCGCACCGGGCCTTCGGTCAGGCGGCGGCGCACGATCCGACCGACGCCGACTACGCCGACGCCGCCTGGGAGACCCTGGTCTACGCGCACCCGCTGCTGCTGCCGTTGCGTCCGCTCTACCGGCTGGGGATCTTCCGCACGTGGCTGCTGGCGCTCGGCGTGATCGTGCTGCTCAGCGCTGCCGGCCTGAACGTGCTCGCCGGCCTGTCCGCCCTGGCCTGGATGCTCTTCTGCGTCTGGTCGTGGATCGCTCCGCCACTGGTCCGCCGGATGGTGCTCGGGCGGTGGCGCTCGTGAGGGCGTTCGCGCCGTGGCTGGCCGTCCTCGCCGTGGTGCTGCTGCTCGACGCGCTGCGCCTGGGCACGCTGGCCGCCGTGGTCTCGGTGGCCTGGCTCGTCTGGTGCGTGTGGAGCTGGGTCCGCCCCGCCCGCCGTCCCCGCCGGGACTGACCGCGCGGCGTCACACACCGTCGCGGGGCAGGCGGCCGCGGACGCCGACCGGGCCGGTCGCTCGGGTGGGAGCGGTCGGCCCGGTCGGTGCGGTCGGTGTCAGTACCGGTAGTGCTCCGGCTTGAACGGACCCTCCACGGAGATGCCGAGGTAGTCGGCCTGCTCCTTGGTGAGGGTGCTCAGCTTGGCGCCGAGCGCCGCCAGGTGCAGCCGGGCGACCTTCTCGTCGAGGTGCTTGGGCAGCACGTAGACGCCGATCGGGTATTCCTCGGTCTTCGTGAACAGCTCGATCTGGGCGATCGTCTGGTTGGCGAACGAGTTCGACATCACGAAGCTCGGGTGGCCGGTGGCGTTGCCCAGGTTCAGCAGGCGGCCCTCCGAGAGCACGATGATCGAGTGCCCGTCGGCGAACTTCCAGAGGTCGACCTGCGGCTTGATGTTGACCCGCTCGACGTCGGAGCGCTTCGCCAGGCCGGCCATGTCGATCTCGTTGTCGAAGTGGCCGATGTTGCCGACGATGGCCTGGTGCTTCATCCGGGCCATGTGCTCGTTGGTGATGACGTCGAAGCAGCCGGTGGCGGTGATGAAGATGTCGGCCTGCTCGACCACGTCGTCGAGGGTGGCGACCTGGTAGCCGTCCATCGCCGCCTGGAGCGCGCAGATCGGGTCGACCTCGGTCACCACGACCCGGGCGCCCTGGCCGCGCAGCGACTCGGCGCAGCCCTTGCCGACGTCGCCGTAGCCGAGCACGACCGCCATCTTGCCGCCGATCAGCACGTCGGTGGCGCGGTTGATGCCGTCGATCAGCGAGTGGCGGCAGCCGTACTTGTTGTCGAACTTGCTCTTCGTCACCGAGTCGTTGACGTTGATCGCGGGGAAGAGCAGGGTGCCGGCCCGGTGCATCTCGTAGAGCCGGTGCACGCCGGTGGTGGTCTCCTCGGTCACGCCCTTGATGCCGGCGGCGATCCGGGTCCACCGCTGGCCGTCGGAGGCGATCGAGCGGTGCAGCACGCCGAGGATGACCGCGTACTCCTCGGAGTCGGCGGACTCGACCGGCGGCACGACGCCGGCCTTCTCGAACTCGGCGCCCTTGTGCACGAGCAGGGTGGCGTCGCCGCCGTCGTCGAGGATCATGTTCGGGCCCTGCCCGTCGGGCCAGGCGAGCACCTGCTCGGTGCACCACCAGTACTCCTCGAGGCTCTCGCCCTTCCAGGCGTAGACCGGGACGCCGGCCGGGGCCTCGGGGGTGCCCTCCGGGCCGACCACGATCGCGGCGGCGGCGTGGTCCTGGGTGGAGAAGATGTTGCAGGACGCCCAGCGGACCTGCGCGCCGAGCGCGACCAGGGTCTCGATCAGGACGGCGGTCTGGATGGTCATGTGCAGCGACCCGGTGATCCGGGCACCGGCGAGCGGCTGGGCGTCGGCGAACTCACGACGGATCGCCATCAGGCCGGGCATCTCGTGCTCGGCGAGCTGGATCTCCTTGCGCCCGAACTCGGCGAGCGACAGATCCGCCACCTTGTAGTCGCCCTCGGCGAGAGTGCTCGGCCGGGCCTCGGACGGCGTGCCACTGGCGGACGCCGGGAGGGTGCTGGTCATGGAATCTCCTGTCGGACGATGTGCTGCGCGACCATTCACCTTACGCTCGCGGGCCGCCGCCGCGAGGACCGGCCGGTGAAGAGGGCACGAAGACACCGGCGGACAGCGCACGGGGCGGTCGGTCGTGGAACGGAGTCCCGTCCCACAGCCGCCCGCCCCGTGCATCCCCCCGGTTTGGTTCCCCCGCACGTTCTCGGACCGTCGTCGCGATAACGCTGCGTACCCATAGAGTCACACCCGGCCAAGGGCGAGTCAAGCCATTCCGGAAAAGTCGGACTCGCGTCGTGGCTCCGTCGACCTCAGCGCACGCCGCAGCTCGCGACGTACGCCTCCCCCGCGCCGGCCACCCGCAGTGACCCGGCGGCGGCACTGCCGACGGCCGCCCGCCCGGGGGCGAGCGTCACCGCGCCGGCGGCGTCGTCGACCGAGACCTCGCCGGAGCGGCAGAGCACCACCCGGGGCCCGGGCACCTCGACCGTCACCTCCGGCAGCCCCGCGTGCACCGTCACCCGGTGCAGCGCGAAGTCGTCCACCGGCACCGGCCAGGTGACCACGCCCGGGGCCACCTCGATCGGCTGCACCACCGGGTCGTGGAGCACCTCGAAGCGCAGCACCCGCAGCAGTTCCTCGACGTCCACCCGCTTCGGCGTCAGCCCGCCACGCAGCACGTTGTCGCTGGCCGCCATGACCTCCACGCCCGTGCCGCGCAGGTAGGCGTGCAGGTTGCCGGCCGGCATCCAGATGGCCTCGCCGGGCGCCAGCCGCACCCGGTTGAGCAGCATCGCCACCAGCACCCCGGGGTCGCCCGGGTAGGCGGCGGCCAGGCCCCGGGCCAGCTCCGCGTCCGGACCCGCGACCGGCGCCGACGCCACGGCCGCCACCAGCGCGTCCCGCCGGTCGGCGGGCCAGGTCAGCAGCAGCCGTACGGCGTCGCGCAGCCCCGCCGGCCCGGTGCGCAGCGCCGCCAGCACCGGTTGCAGCGCGGGTACGCCGAAGCCGTCCAGCGCCGCCGCCGAGGCGGCCGGGTCCCGGAACCCGCAGAGCGCCTCCATCGGCGAGAGGGCGACCAGCAGCTCCGGCTTGTGGTACGGGTCGACGTAGTTGCGCTGCCCGTCGGGGCGGGCGGCGTCGGCGGCGTGCCCGGCGCGGGCCTGCTCGGCGTCCGGATGCGCCTGGAGGCTGAGCGGGGCGTCCGCGGCGAGCACCTTGAGCAGGAACGGCAGCCGGGTGCCGAACCGGCCGACCAGCCGCTCGCCGAGCCAGTGGTCCGGCTCGGCGAGCAGCAGGTCGGTCAGGCTGACCCGGTCACCGTTGCGATCGACCACGGCCGGGCCGCCGGGGTGGGCGCCCAGCCACAGCTCGGCCTCCGGCCCGTCGCTCGGCACCGGCCGGCCCTGCAACTCGGCGATGGCCGAGCGGGAGCCCCAGGCGTAGTCGCGGATCGCTCCGTGCAGCAGCTCCACCGGTCAGCTCCCGGGGTGCCCGACGGCCGCTCCCGACTCCGATGCCGGCGCGGCCGTGCCGGCGCCCGCGCGCTCGGCGGTGGCGCTGTAGATGTCCGGTTCCAGGTAGATCACCCGGGCGGTCGGCACGGCGGCGCGGATCCGGGTCTCGACGGTGTTGATGCTGCGGGCCAGCACCTCCGCGTTGTCGCCGGCCGGCACGGCGACCTTCGCGGCCACCAACAGCTCCTCGGGGCCGAGGTAGAGCGTCTTCATGTGGATGATCCGCTCGAACTCGGGACCGTCGGTGACGGCCTTCTCGATCGCCGCGACCTCCTGCGCCTCGGCACCCTCGCCGAGCAGCAGGCTCTTGGTCTCGATGGCGAGGATGATCGCGATCACCACCAGCAGCACACCGATCATCGCGGTGCCGATCGCGTCCCAGCGGCCGTTGCCGGTGATCAGCGTCATGCCGACGCCGAAGAGCGCGAAGATCAGACCGACCAGCGCGCCGAGGTCCTCCAGCAGCACCACCGGCAGCTCGGGGGCCTTGGCCCGCCGGACGAACCGCACCCAGGACTGGTTGCCCCGGACGAGGTTGGACTCCTTGATGGCGGTGCGGAAGGAGAACGTCTCCATGATGATCGCCGACACCAGCACGACGACCGGCACCCAGTGCCACGAGGTGATGCCCTCGGCGTGCGACCACTTGTGGTACGCCTCGTAGAGGGCGAACAGGCCACCGACGCTGAACAGCACGATCGACACGATGAACGCGTAGATGTAGCGCTCACGGCCGTAGCCGAAGGGGTGCTGGGGGGTGGCCGCGCGCTTGGCCCGCCGCCCGCCGAGCAGCAGCAGACCCTGGTTGCCGGAGTCGGCGACCGAGTGGATCGACTCGGCCAGCATCGACGACGATCCGGTCAGCAGGAACGCGACGAACTTGGTGACGGCGATGCCGGCGTTGGCCAGGAGGGCGGCGACGATCGCCTTCGTACCACCGTTGGCGCTCACGCCGTCGCTCCGTCGGGTCGCGCCGCACCGCCGGGCGTCGGCGCGATGCGCCGCTGCGCCCGTTCCCTGCTATCGCTCACTGGTTTGCCAGCTCCTTCATCTCGGTGATGGCCGGTACGGCCATCGGGTCCAGTCCGTGTGCCAGGGCGAGGTAGATCGAGGCGAAGTCCGGCACGGCGACCAGCGAGGCGAGCCGCTCCAACGCGGAGCCGCCCTCGGCGGTCACCACGTCGCACCGCACGCCCCGCCGCTCGGCGAGGGTCTGCACGGCGTCCGCGCGGCGCTCCTCGACGTCGAGGGGCTCGTCGGCGTCGTCCTCCGGGTTCAGGCCGCCGTCGCGCAGCAGCACCAACCGCAGCCGGGTGCCCGACGGCTCCTCCTCGTCGGGGTCGGCGAAGATGTCCCGCTCCCCCTCGGCCAGGCCGCCGAAGACGCCGTCGAGCAGGCCGACCCGGCCACGCCCCGCCTCGCCGAGCGCACCGCTGACCACCGGGTAGCGGGCGTTGGCGGACAGGGTGTCGCCGAAGCGGCGGGCCGCCACGGTGGCCAGCGGCGACGAGCCCCAGACGATCGGCACCGAACCGGCCAGGCCCAGGGCCAGCGACTTCGCCGGGTTGACGAAGGACTCGGCCGTCGGACGGCAGCGGTCGGCTTCCGCGTCCAGCCGGGCCGCGGTCTCCGCCAGGTCCGCCTCGTTGACCTTCACGAGGCCGAGCGTACGGGCGGCGAGCAGTACCGGCACGGTGAGCGCCCAGAGGCTCGCCCGGGCCGGGGCGCGCCGGGGCACCGGGATGAACGGCGCCCGGGCCCGCTCGGCCACGGACTGCAACTGGGAGTCGGGAGCGCCGACGGCGACGAGCCGGGCCCCCCGCCGGTGCGCCGCCTCGGCGGCGCCCAGCGCCTCGGGGCTGCGACCGGAGGCGCTGACGGCGATGACCACGTCGGCGGCGCCCACCCAGCCGGGCACGCCGGCGCTGCGGTGCGGGATGACCGGCACCGGGCAGCGCGGCCCGGCGACGGTGGCCAGCACGTCACCCGTACGCCCGGCGGTGCCGATGCCGGCGATGACGACCGCCCGGGGGCGGCCCTCGTCGGCGAGCACCTGGAGGTTGGCCTCGGCGGCCAGCGCGGCCGTCTCGCGGACCTGCGCCCCCGCGGACGCGGTGTGCCGCAGCATGCCGCCCGGGTCGTGCTCGGCCAGGGCGGCCGGGTCGTCGAGGAGTGCCTCGTCGGGCTCGCGACGGCCGCTGACTCCGGCCGTACCGTCGATCATGACTGCTCCGAAGGGCCGCGCGCCTCGTCCAGCAGCAGCACCGGCACGTCGTCGCGGACCTCGAAGATCCGGCCGCACTCGGTGCAGGTCAGCGTCTGCGCCTGCGCGTCGTAGTCGAGCGGGGCGTGATGCGTGTCCGGACAGGCGAGGATTTCCAGCAACTGCGGGTCCAGGGCCACGGCGCGGCTCCTTCCACGTATGCGGTTTCACCGATCGACGGTGCCGACCGGCGCAGGCGATCTTATCGGCGAACCCGGTCGAGCACCTCGTCACGGAGGGCGGCCATCCGCTCCCGCGTCGGGGCCTCGACGTTGAGCCGCAGCAGCGGCTCGGTGTTGGAGGCGCGCAGATTGAACCACGCGCCGTCCGGGAAGCGCAGGGTGAGCCCGTCCATCTCGTCGGCGTCGGCCTGCGGGTACGCGGCCCGCACCTCGGCCACCTTCGCGGCCTGGTCGGCCACCGTCGAGTTGATCTCGCCCGAGGCGACGTACCGCTCGAAATCGCCGGCCAGCACGGACAGCGGCAGCGACTGCTCGCCCAGGGCTGCCAGCGTGTGCAGCGCGGCGAGCATTCCGGTGTCGGCGAACCAGAAGTCCCGGAAGTAGTAGTGGGCCGAGTGCTCGCCACCGAAGATCGCGTTCGTCCGGGCCATCTCCGCCTTGACGAAGGAGTGCCCGACCCGGGCGACGACCGGCTCGCCGCCGTGCTCGCGGATGATCTCCGGCACCGCCCTGGAGGTGATCAGGCCGTGGATCACCGTCGAGCCGGGGTGCTTGGCCAGCTCGCGGGCCGCCACCAGGGCGGTGATCGCCGACGGCGAGACCGGCTCGCCCCGCTCGTCGACCACGAAGCAGCGGTCGGCGTCGCCGTCGAACGCCAGGCCGATCTCGGCGCCGTGCTCCAGCACCGCGCGCTGCAGGTCGACCAGGTTGGCCGGATCCAGCGGGTTGGCCTCGTGGTTGGGGAAGGTGCCGTCCAGCTCGAAGTAGAGCGGCACGATCTCCAGCGGCAGCGCCGGCAGGACGGTGTCGCCGAGCACGGCCGGGACGGTGTAGCCGCCCATCCCGTTGCCGGCGTCGACGACAACCTTCAGCGGACGGATACCGGAGAGGTCGACCAGCTGCCGCAGGTACGCCGCGTAGTCGGCCAGCAGGTCGCGGCGCTCGGCCGGCGCGGCCGACGGGTCGCCCGCTCGGGTCTCGCCCTTGTCCAGCATGGCCTGCGCCCGCTCACGGATCTCGGCCAGCCCGCTGTCCTGCCCGATCGGGCGTGCCCCGGAGCGGCACATCTTGATGCCGTTGTACTGCGCGGGGTTGTGACTGGCGGTGAACATCGCCCCGGGCAGCCCGAGCGCGCCGGAGGCGTAGTAGAGCATGTCGGTCGAGGCGAGGCCCAGATCGACGACCGCGCGCCCCTCGGCACGGACGCCATCGGCGAAGGCGGCGGCCAGGCCCGGACCGGTGGCCCGCATGTCGTGCGCGACGAGCACCGCCTCGTCCTGCTCGCCGAAGCCGTCGAGCACCTGCGCGAAGGCCGCGCCGAGAGCTTCGGCGGTGCGCTCGTCCCACTGGTCCGGCACCGTCCCACGGACGTCGTAGGCCTTCACGATCTGGGACAGATCAGACACCGGTCTCGCTCCTTGCGCCGCAGGTCCTCAACGGGCTGAGCGTATCGGAGCGACCCCGCGCGGCCCGGCTCAGCCAGGCAGCCGGGGCATGAACACGGTGTGGTCGCCACCGCCGGCCTCCGGCGGCGGGTCACCGGGCTTGCCCCCGGCGGGCGGCACGGACGGCGACGGCCCGTACTGCCCGGATGCGGGCGCCGCCGGGACGCCGGGGTCTGCCACCGGACCGCCGTACTGCCCGGGCACCGGCGGCGATCCGTACTGCCCAGGTGCCGGCGGCGCGGACCCCGGACTGGCGGGCGGCGCGGACCTCGGGCTGGCGGGCGGGGAGGTGTGCCCGCCGGGCACCACCTGGGTGGCCTCGGGGGCCGACGGCGGACGGCTGCCGTAGACGCCACCGGACGGGCGCGGTGCGGGCGTGCCGCCGTACCCGCCGGGAACGGGAGGCTGCTGCCCGTACACCTGGCCGGACGGGCCGGGGGCGGCGGTCGGCCCCTGCCCCGAGCGGTAGGTGGTGCCGCCGGGATTGCGGGGCAACGGAACGTGGCCCGGCTCGCCGGTCGGCTCCTTGTCGGCGCGCGACCGGCGGAACAGCAGGACGATGAGCAGGATCCCGACGGCGACCATGGCGATGCCGAAGAACATGACCACCGAGCCGCCGGAGGAGTCCTCCTCGGCGGCGTTGCTGACCGCGCCCGCACCCTGGCCGGGGGCGGCGACGAGGCTCGGCGTCCCCACGGCCCCCACCTCGGCCGCGACCGCGCTGGGGGTGGGCGACGGCTTCTTCGAGGGCTTCGGCGTCGGCGAGGCCGTGGCCCGGCCGCCGACCACGCGGGACGCGTCCGCGCCCCGGCCCAGGGCCCGCCCGCGCGCGTCGCTGGCCACGCCGCTCACGGTCAGCCGGCCACCCGGCGCCTCCGCGGCGAACGCCACCCGGTAGCGCACCGTGGCGCTCTTGCCCTTGCAGAGCCTCGGGTTCAGCGGCGAGGTGGCCGAGGTGGCCGCGCTGCCCCCACCCCCGGAGAGCGGCACCGGGAACCAGCGGCCGCCCACGTTGACCTCAACGCTGGCCTGGTCGGTGCGCAGGCCGGCCAGGCGCAGCCCCACGGCGGTACGCAGCAGCACGCAGCCGTCGCTGCGCTTGCGCACCTGGATCGTGACACCTCCGGCGGAACCGCCGGCCCTGAAGCTGCCGGCCGAACTCACCCGGACCGAGTCGTCGTCGGCGAACGCCGGCGTCGCGCCCAGCGCCACCAGACCGCCCAGCAACGCGCAGACCGTCGCAAGCCGCGCCGCGTGCCGACGTACCGCCATGATCACCTCGCCGTTCCTCCCCCGACGGGGGTCCGCCGGTCAGGCTACTACCGGGGTCTGTCAGGGGCCCGGCCGTCGAGCGCTCCGGATGTGCGCCGGATCACCCCCACGGCCCGGGCGGTCGCTCCGGCCGCGGCCAGGGCGTCGCGGCAGAGCCGGTCGGCGGTACGGGTGGTCTCCGGCAGCCGGTAGCGCGGCGTCAGCGCCAGCACGCGTGCGGTCGCCCCGTCGAGACCCATCCGGTGGCCGACGCTGACGAAGACGGGTTTCACGCCGTCGCGGGTGCGCAGCACCCGACCCACGATCTCGTCCCCGTCGCGCAGTGGCGCCCACTCGCCCCGACGCCCGCCCGGCGGCGTCCACGTGCCCAGCAGCGGCGTCTTGCCCACGCCGATCGCCGGCAGGCCGGTCACCACGCCCAGGTGGCAGGCGAGCCCGAACCGGCGTGGGTGGGCCAACCCGTGGCCGTCGCAGACCAGCAACTCGGGCCGCACGGTGAGCCGGTCGAGTGCGTCGAGCAGGGCGGGCAGTTCGCGGAAGGCGAAGAGCCCCGGGACGTATCCGAACGCGGGCACGCCCACGCTCACCGCCGAGTCGACCACCGCGAGGGTCCGGGCGTCGAGCACCGTCACGGCCGCCGCGAGCCGGTCGCCGCTCTCGGCGTACGCCACGTCGAGGCCGGCCACCGTCGCGGGCTCGGCCGGACCGGGACCCACCAGGTCCACCAGCGGCCGCAGCCGCTCCTGTACGGCCAGCGCCTCCGCCACGCTGCCCGGCACGACCATCCGAGGGTCCGGCGCCCCGGTCGTCTCCACCCGCACGGCCCCGGGTTCGCCCGACGTCACGACGGCCCGTCGGTACGCGACCTGTCGGCACCCTGCCCGTCGGTACCCGGCGTCCCGGCACCCTCCGAGCTGTCTCTCTGCCGCTCGGCGCCCTGCTCGTGAGCGTTCTGCCCGTCGCCGTCCTCGCTGCCGGGATCGCTGACGGCGTCCTTACTGTCGTCGTCCTCGCTGTCGGCGCTGTCCTCGTCTTCGCTGTCGTCGTCCTGGGTGCTGCCGGCGCCCAGAGCGACGGCGAAGGCCACCCCCATCGCGATGCCGACGCCCACACCGGCTGCCCCGTCCAGTGCGGCCAGGCCGATGACCAGACCGAGCAGGAGGCCGACCGGCCAGGCCCAGGTGTTGGAACGCCACCCGCCGGGGCCGGACGACTTCTGCCCATTGTCTGATTCAGCCATTTCGCCATGGTATTCCGGCCCGGCAAGCCGCCCCGATTCCACGACCCTTCAGGACGGCAGGCGCCTCCTGGCCGACCTCGCAGCCGTAGTGCTTCGGCGCGTCTCGGCCGGCCACCGCCCGCCGGAAGCCGTCGCTCCACCTGCGCGGAATAACGCCGAGACCGAGCAACGACGGCATCGACGGCGCTGCAGCCCCGCCGCGCGAGTGCCTCCGCGGGCGGGTCGGCGCACTTCAGCCCAAGGGTGAGCCACTGGTCCCGCAGGCACTCGACGGTTCGCTCCGCTCCTTCCGAAAAGTTGCCGTCGGAGCGGAGGGTCGTCGTCGGGGTGCAGGGACTTGTTCGACCAGCCGAATTGCCGGGTGTGGGTGTCGCCGAGGTGGACGCCTCGGAGGGGCCCGGGTTGGCTGACTCCTCGGCAACCATGCCACCGCGCCCAACCGGAGCCGCGCCACACGTTCGCCCGGCGCGGCTGCAAACCTAGGAAGGGCTGCTTTCCTCAGCCCCCAAGGAAGGATCAGCCGCAGGGTCACCCGCTTGCCGAAGTTGCTCCTCGAACATGACGAACGTCTTGCGCCTGATCCCCCGAACCAACGCCAGTTCCGTCGTCGTCAAACGTCGCCCTTCGGCCTGGGCGCTCTCTACGATCGCCCTGACCGTCTCGTACAACGCGAAGACCGGTCCCTCGCCCCGCAGATAGCGACCACGATCATGCTCTGTCCACTGGATGAAGGAGTCCACGGTCAGCGAGCTGATCTCCCCGCCGACGGCAAACAAGATTTCCTCGATGAGATCATCGGCAGGCTCCCACCCACCGGTGTCGTGCGACAGACGCCACGCCTCGATGCCGCCGTCCGGCGTACCAGTCATCTTCACCGGCGACTTGTAATAGCTGAAATACGCTGGAAGCGTGAGGCCGGGCATCTCGGTCATTTCTGCGAGCCTCCGCGCAACGTCGTCTGCAGCGCCTGCCAGAAGTGGCGCTGCTCCTCTTTGAGAACGCCATTGTAAAGGGCTCGCTCCATCGAAGACATGATACGGCCCTGCTCCTTCGCCACCGCTTTGAGGTCACGCCGGACCTTGTACAGGGCATGCTCCCAGGACGCCACTTCATCCAACGCTTCGAGATGCAAGCGAAACTCCGCGATGTGACCGTTCGACATCCGCAATGACATCTGAATGTCTCGGTAACCACTCTCCTGAGGGCCAAGGAAGCGGTCTTCGAACTCGACGACTTGTACGCCTTCATACCGATGGAGCACGTCCAGCGCCCCATAAAGATCTGACAGGTCGCGGAACACGACCTTGGCCGCAGCAAGATCGGTCAGCATGGAAGCGTTACCCCGGTACTTGGCAATCTTGTCCTCGGCCCGCCTCCTATCCTTTGGCCCAGGGCGACCAGCAGGCTCAGCAAGGCCGGGAGCGTCTGCGGCCAAGCGCTCCGCAAGCGCTAGGATCTCTCGTTGCGCCTCGGCTGCGTCGGCGTACAACTGATCAAGATACTTACGACGATACTCGCCATCACCCTTACGGGCCATGTCGAAGCCGGCTTGTAATGCTCTTTCCTCCCCAGCGGGAAGGTTGGCACTGAGCTGCCGCTGAGCGTCGGTCAAAGGCGTCGGTAGAACGTCAGGGACTCCCTCGAAGGCGATTTCGGCTGCGCCTCGTTCCGCTACAGATCTTGATAGGTCAGGTTGAGTCGGGTTCGAGGGTCAGGCCGGTGTGGGTCAGGAAGCTGTGGAGCAAGTCGGGTCGGTATTGGATGCGCTTGAGTCGGTTCTTGATGATCGCGAGTAGGTGG
>NZ_JBAKHL010000111.1:0-13656 GCF_036902715.1 Micromonospora sp. CPCC 205546 | reverse complement strand
CTCGACGGCGCGGTGGGCGGCGGCCCGGATCCCGCGGCGCGCGGCGTCCCGGCGGCGTCGCCGGACGGCGGCGCCGGCCGCCGCGGCGAGGAACGACAGCCAGGCCACGGCGAACGCCGGCAGGGTGAGCAGCCGCAGCGCGCCCAGCACCTCCACCGTGAGCACCGCGAACACGCCGGTGGCCAGGGCGGCCCGGACGACCGCGAGGCGGAGCCCCGCCACGGCGGGCGCGACCGGCCGGAGCGCGACGGCGAGCAGCCCGATCGCGGCGACCGCCGCCAGGGCGAGTGGGTAGCCGACTGCCGACATGGCGGCAGTAAACACCATGAACCTGAGGCCGCCGCGCCCAATGTCCGCAGTGCTGAACACCGCGTCCCTGGCAGCCAGGCTAGGCTAGGGCCGACATATCGCCGCCACCGTGGAGATTCCCGTGAAGCTCTCGATCCTCGTGCCGGTCTACAACGAGGAAGAACGCATCGCGGATGCCCTCAAGCAGGCATTGGCGGTCGACTACCCGTGTGAGATCGAGCTGGTGGTGGTCGACGACGGAAGCCGGGACGGCACCGGCGAGATCCTCGGTCGGGCCGACGACGCGCGCCTGCGGGTCATCACCCACCAGCGCAACGCCGGCAAGGGCGCCGCGATCAAGACGGCGGTCGACAACGCCGAGGGTGACTACATGGTCATCCTCGACGCCGACCTGGAGTACGACCCGCAGGACATCCCCAAGCTGCTCGCCCCGGTGCTGGACGGGCGGGCCACGGTGGTCTACGGCAACCGCACCTTCGGCAGTCACAGCGCCTACAGCTTCTGGTACGTGATGGGCAACAAGGGCGTCACGATGGCCGCGAACGTGCTGTTCAACTCCTACATCGGCGACCTGGAGACCTGCTTCAAGCTGATGCCGGTCGCCCTCTACCGCTCGCTCGACATCCGCTCGCGCGGCTTCGGCATGGAGGCCGAGGTCACGGGCAAGCTGCTGCGCCAGCGGATCCGCCCCTACGAGGTGCCGATCAGCTACCGGGCGCGGGGCCGCGAGGAGGGCAAGAAGATCACCTGGAAGGACGGCGTCGAGGCGATCTGGATCCTCGGTCGCGAGCGCACCCGCCGCCGGCCCCTGCGCGCCCCGGCCCGCTGATCCCCCGCGTCGCCTACCGGGACGGCTCCTCGCCGCCCCGGTGCTCGGCGTGTCTGCGCCCGGCGTGACTCAGCGGCCGGCTGGCACCGGCGCCGGTGCCAGGAACCCGGCGGCTGTGTGGTCCAGGAACCCGGTGACCGAGCGGCGCAGCCCGCCGGCGTCCAGTCCGTGCCAGCGGGTGTGGTCCTCGGCCGAGCCGTAGCGGCGCAGGTCCCCGCGTCCGACCCCGAGCGCCAGCAGCCGGTGCGGCCGGTCGGCCAGGGCCGCCGACACGACCCGGGCCGACGTCCCGGCCAGGTAGGGCTCGACCAGGATCACCGCCTCGCCGGCCAGCGCCCGCAGCCCCGCCGTGTCCCACGGTCGCGGTCGGTGGGTGTAGGCCACGCTGACCCCCAGGTCTGCCACCGCCGCCAGCGCCGCGTCGAGCACCGGGCCCACCGCGACCAGCAGCGGCGCGCCCGGCCCCGCGTCCCGCACCATCCGCAGCGCGCCGTCGCCGCCGTACGCACGGGCGTTGTGCAGCGTGGACAGCCTCAGGTACGCCGAGCTGTCGGCGGCCACCGCGTCGCGCAGCAGCGCCGGCACCTCGTCGGGGTGACCGGGGACGTGCACGGTCCAGCCGTGCAGGGTGTCGATCAGCGAGACGTCGGCCGGGGACAGGTGGGTCCGCCCCGACTCCGCCCGGTCGTACGAGGCGCCGATGCTGACCAGCACCGCGCTCGCGCCCTGGTGGTCCAGGTCGAGCTTGAGCTGCTCGTACGCCCGCTCGACGAGGAACGGGGCGTAGCTGTGCACGATCGGCCGGAGCCCGGTCAGGGCGAGCCCGCCGGCCACGCCCACCATCAGTTGTTCCCGGATCCCGACGTTGAGCACCCGGTCCGGGTGCCGGTACGCGGCCGGGTCGAACGCGTCGGCGGAGATGTCCGCCAGCACCAGGGCCGTACGCGGATCCTCGGCCAGCAGCGCGGTGGTGGTCTCGACGAAACGGTTCCGCACGGTCACTCCCCCTGGTCGACGACCGCGACGACGACGTGCGGCCGGTGGTTGTCGTGCCCGGTCAGGGCGGTGTGCAGGGCGTCGTGGTCGTACCCGTCGACGGTGGTGGCGGTCCAGCCGTTGACGGTGAACCGGGCGGCGGCGCCGCCCGTCCAGCCGTGCGTGGCGGAGCCGTTGTCGACCACGATCGCGGTCAGGCTGCCCAGCCCGGTCGCCCCCGCGTACGCGATCGCCTCGTGGTTGGATCCCTCGTCCAGTTCCGCGTCGCCGAGCAGCACGTGGACCCGGGGCGTCAGCAGGCCCTGGGCGCGCAGCCCGAGCGCGGTGCCCACGCCGAGCCCGAGTCCGTGGCCCAGCGATCCGGAGCCGATCTCCACCCCGGGCACCAGCGTCCGGTCGGGGTGGTCACCGAGCCGGCTGTCGGGCCCGCCCTGGTCGTCGAGCCAGTCGGCGGGGACGAACCCCTTCGCGGCGAGTACGGCGTAGTAGCCGGCGACGGCGTGTCCCTTGGAGAGCAGGAACCGGTCCCGCCCGGGATCGTCGACGGTCTCCGGGGCGATCCGGAGCACCCGGTCGTAGAGCACCCAGAGCACGTCGACGGTGGAGCGGACGTTGGCGCCGAACTCCCGGCCCGCGCGGATCCGCTCGTACTGCGGTACGACGGGCGCCGGCAGCGGCGGGACGGTCGGGTGGCGGCGTGGCGTGGCGGTCGGCTCGCGGGGCGGCGCGGCGGTCGGGGCCGGACCCGCGCTGGCGGTGGTCGTGGTCATGCCGCTAGCCTGCAAGCTGAAGTCAACTTCAACTCAAGGCGATGTGATGCACGAGTCTCTGACCATCGGCCAGCTCTCCATCCGCAGCGGCGTGGCGCCCTCGGCGCTGCGCTACTACGAGCGGCTCGGGCTCATCCGGGCGGAGCGCACGGGCGGCAACCAGCGTCGCTACGCCCGCACCGAGCTGCGCCGGGTGGCGTTCGTCCGGATCTCCCAGCAGGTCGGCATCTCGCTGGAGGAGATCCGGGAGGCACTGGACTCCCTGCCGGCGTCGCGGGTCCCCACCGCGGAGGACTGGGCGCGGCTCTCCCTCACCTGGCGGGAGCGGCTGAACGAGAAGATCCGGCTCATGACGAAGCTCCGCGACGACCTCGACGGTTGCATCGGCTGCGGCTGCCTGTCCCTGCAACGCTGCACGCTCAACAACCCCGGGGACTCGCTCGCCGGCGAGGGCCCCGGCGCCCGCCTGGTGCTTCCCCGCGAGGTCGGGGACCCCACACCGGCGCCCTGACCCGCCCGCCCGTCGGCTGCCCGCCCGGCCGTTCCCGTCGGCGCGCACCGGGCGTCAGCCGGTGGTGAGCAGCACCTTGCCGACGTGGTCGTTCGACTCGACCAGCCGGTGCGCCCGCGCCGCCTCGGCCATCGGCATCCGCCGGTCCACGACGGGCCGGACCGCCCCCGACTCGACCAGCGGCCACACCTGCTCGCGGACGCCGCAGACGATCTCCGCCTTCTCGGCCAGCGGCCGGGACCGCAGCGCGGTGGCCGCGATCGTGCCCCGCTTGGCCAGCAGCGCCCCGAGATCCAGCTCGCCCTTGCGCCCGCCCTGCATGCCGATCACCACCAGCCGGCCGCCCGTGGCCAGCGCCGCCACGTTGCGGGGCAGGTAGGCGGCACCCATGATGTCGAGGATGACGTCGGCGCCCCGGCCGCCGGTGACCCGCCGGACCTCCTCGACGAAGTCCTGCTCCCGGTAGTCGATCGTGTGCGCCGCGCCCAGCTCGCGCAGCCGCTCGTGCTTGGCGGCCCGGGCGGTGACCGCCACGGTGGCGCCGAGCGCGACCGCGAGCTGGATCGCGAAGGTGCCGATCCCGCTGCCGCCGCCGTGCAGCAGCAGCGTCTCGCCCTTGGCGAGCCGGGCCACCCGCACCACGTTCGACCAGACCGTGCAGGCGACCTCGGGCAGCGCCGCCGCGTCGACCAGGTCGACGCCCGCCGGCACCGGCAGGAGCTGCCCGGCCGGCACCGCCACCCGCTCCGCGTAGCCGCCGCCGGCCAGCAGCGCGCAGACCTCCCGGCCCACCTCCCAGCCGGCCACGTCCGGGCCGACCGCGCTGATCACCCCGGAGCACTCCAGCCCGGGGTACGCGGGCGCGCCCGGCGGCGGCGGGTAGTGCCCCTGCCGTTGCAGCAGGTCGGCCCGGTTCACCGCGCTGGCCCGCACGTCGACGACCACCTCGCCCGGGCCCGGCTCGGGATCGGGCACCTCGCTCCAGAGAAGTGCGTCGGGTCCGCCGGGCTCCGGGATCGTCATCGCGCGCATGTCCCGTGTCTACCCCACCCGTCCGTCGGTCCACGCCCGGGCCAGGATTTCGTCCACCGTCCGCGCCGACGCGGCGAGGTCGTAGCGCAGCCGCAGTTGCCGCCACGCCTCCGCCGACGGCTCGGCGGTCATCTCCGCCCGACCGCTTACCACCATCCGTCGGAACACGTCGCCGCGCAGGTGCACCGCGCGGGGCAGCCGCCGGGCCAGCGCCTCGGCCACAGTGGACTTTCCGGCCGCCATGATCCCGCTGATCAGCACCACCGACGGGAGCTCCCACACGCCGTCGATCATGCCAGCGCGGGTGCGGTGCCCGCTCGCCCGGAGCGGGTCCGTGGCAGACTAGGCATGTCGCGCACCCCACGGGGGCGCGGCCCGGGAGGGTTCGCCTAGTGGCCGATGGCGCTGGTCTTGAAAACCGGTAAGGCAGCGATGTCTTCGTGGGTTCGAATCCCACACCCTCCGCTTCACGAACCGTGACTGGCCGCGCGGACCTCGACTTCCGTGGGTGTGTCCCCCCTCGTCGCGATACCACACAGGTATTTTCATGCCGCTCAGGTATCAGCGTTCGACGGCAGTGGAGCACTTCCGCCTGTTCGCTCGCCGCGCACGTACGCAGGTGTCGTCAACAGCGGAGGTAGGTGCCGCCGGGGAACGCGCCGACCTGTTCTTGCGGAGGTGTCGATGGCCACGGTGGAGGAGTGGGGCGCAGGCTTGCGCGGACGCCCGGCGCTTCCGGTTCGATCGGGGGCGCCGACGGGGTAAGAAGGGGCGGAGGACAACCGCTCACCGGAAGGACCGTCCCGATGACCCTGGAACGACCGATCGCCCCGGACCCGTACGATCTGCTGCCGACCGTTGCGTCGTTCACGCTGACCAGTGACGACGTGCAGAACGGCGAGCCGATGGACGCCGCGTACGCCCACGGCAGCGTCGGGGGCGACAACGTCTCGCCGCAGCTCACCTGGTCGGGTTTCCCGGCCGAGACCAAGGGTTTCGTGGTGACCTGCTTCGACCCCGACGCGCCGACGGGCAGCGGGTTCTGGCACTGGGTCCTGGTCAACCTGCCGGCCGACGTGACGCGGCTGCCGCGCGGTGCGGCCGGGGACGACCTCGGCGGCGCCTTCACGGTCCGCAACGACTACGGCGACCAGGGCTACGGCGGCGCGGCCCCGCCGGCCGGCGACCGGCCGCACCGCTACGTGTTCGCGGTGCACGCCCTGGACGTGGAGCGCCTCGACGTCACGCCCGACGCCACTCCCGCCTACGTCGGCTTCAACCTGGCCTTCCACACGCTGGCCCGCGCCGTGATCCGTCCAACCTACCAGGTCAAGGAGTAACCCGGACCCGGTCCCGCCCTCAGGAGGGGACGCGGGCCACCGCGAAGACCGACTGGCCGAACGGGGGCAGGACGCGCTGTTCCGCCGCCTTGGTGGCGGGGAGCACGAGGGTGTCGTAGACCTTGACCATCGGGCCCTCCTTCGGCATCAGCCGGAAGACCTTGGTCGCCATGAAGTAGCCGATCAGGCCGAGCGCGTTCGCGTAGTGGATCTTCTCCACCGTCAGGCCGGCGTCGGTCATCGCGGCGGCCAGGGTCTTCTTCGTGTAGCGGCGCACGTGGCCGGTCGCGATGTCCGCCGGGCTCATGGCGAACTGGAACGCCGGCACGATGATGATGACGTTGCCGCCCGGTCGGACCAGATCGCGCATGCTGCGCAGCGCGCCCACGTGGTCCTCGATGTGCTCCAGCACGTTGTACGACACGGCGGCGCTGTAGTCGCCACGGTCGGGGTGCGGCAGCAGCATCTGCCGGACCTCGATGTGGGGCTGGTCGGCCAGCCGCTCCTTCAGCAGGACGAGCCGGTCCGGGTCGGCCTCGGTGGCGGTGAAGCGCGGCAGGCGCTCGGCCCACTCCAGCGCGTAGTCGCCGAGCCCGCTGCCGATCTCGATCGGGTTGTCACCGAGGTATGGCAGGGCCAGCTCGACGAACCAGCGACGGTGGTTGACCGCTGTCGCGAGGCCCTCCAGGACCTCCGACTGCACGCGCTGATCCCCAGTGATTTCTGCCATGCGTCGATTCCTCACGATATGAACTCGACCCGCGCCTGGACCGAAAGAGTGAATCATCCGCACTGACGGCAGAAAAATCGGGGCACCCGAGGTGGCCGAAATGCGGTCGGGGGTGGGCACGTGATCGGCGGTCGGCGAACCCGGCACATGGTACGCCAGTACCCCGAAACATGTCACGGCGGCGCCATAGGCTGACTACTCTACGAATCGTCATGACTACTCCTGAATCGGGCCTCCCCGCCGACGGGTCGAGGTCCGAAGCGTCGGCGGGCGCGCCCGACCGGGGCGTACGGGCCCGGCGGGGGTGGTGGACGGACGCCGCCGCGGTGGCGAGTTTCGTCGCGCTGGGCTTCTGGGTGACCGCACGCCTCTGGCTGCGCCCGTCGCACGGCATCCGGGACAACCGCACGGACCAGTCGCAGTTCGAGTGGATGATGGCGCACGGCGCACGAGTGGTGACCGATTTTGTTGATCCATTCACCTCGGACCGGATGAACGTGCCGGAGACCGTCAATCTCATGGCGAATACGTCCGTATTATCCGTTTCTTTGCCAATGACGCCCGTCACGCTCCTGTTCGGTACCCGCGCGTCGTTCCTGCTCTTCCTCACGCTGGGCATGATCGCCACGGCCACGGCCTGGTACTTCCTGCTGTCCCGGGTGGTGGTCGGCAGCCGCGGGCCGGCCTGGCTCGGCGCGGCGTTCTGCGCGTACGCGCCGGCGATGGTCTCGCACGCCAACGCGCACCCCAACATCGTCTCGCAGTACGTGGTGCCCCTGATCGTCTGGCGCGCCCTGCGGCTCGCCGAGCCGGGGCGCTGGCTGCGCAACGGGCTGCTGCTCGCGGCGGTCGTCGTGTGGCAGGCCTTCCTCAACCTCGAGGTGCTGCTGATGACCGCCATCGGGCTGGGCGTGGTGGTCGGGGCGCTCGCCCTCGGCCGGCCCGAGCTGCGCCGGCGGGCCCGGCCGTTCCTCGCGGGCCTGGCGGTGGCCGCCGCCGCGGCGCTGGTGGTGCTCGCGTATCCGCTGTACGTGCAGTTCTTCGGCCCGGGGGCGTACCACGGGCTGTCCCGGCTGATCCGGGGCTACTCGACGGACCTCGCGTCGTTCGTGGCGTACTCGCGGGAGTCCCTGGCCGGCGACGCCCGCGGCGCGCAGGGGCTGGCGAAGAACCCGACCGAGGAGAACGCCTTCTTCGGCTGGCCGCTGGTGGTGCTCGTCGTCGCCCTGCTCTGGTGGCTGCGCCGCGACGTCGTGGTACGCGGCCTCGCCGTCCTCGCGCTCTTCTTCGGCCTGCTCTCCCTCGGGCGGGAGGTGCAGCTGGGCGGCAGGGGGACGGGCATACCCGGCCCGTGGGCGGCGCTGGAGAACCTGCCCGTCCTGCACTCGGTGGTGCCGACCCGCTGGGCGCTGGCGATCACCCCGATCGTCGGGGTGCTGCTCGCCTACGCGGCGGAGCAGGTGCGCGTGCTGGCCGCCCGGCACCCGCGGGCGCGCCCGCAGATCCGCTTCGCCACCGTCACCGTCCTGGCCATGGCCCTGCTGCCGATCCTGCCGACCCCGCTGCCCACTACCCGCCTGGACCCCGTGCCCGCCTTCGTCACGTCGGGGGACTGGCGGCCGTACGCGGACGGCGGGCGCAGCATCGTGACCCTGCCGCTGCCCGACACCCACTACGCCGATCCGCTGCGCTGGTCGGCGCGGACGGGGCTGGACATGCCCATCGCCCGCGGCTACTTCCTCGGCCCGGACACCCGCCCCGGCCGGGACCGGGTGGCCCTGTTCTCCGCCCCGCCCCGCCCGACCAGCGAGTTCTTCGCCGAGATCCGGCGTACCGGGGCGGTGCCGCCGATCACCCCGCAGGCGCGGGTCGACGCGGTCGGGGACCTGCGGTACTGGCGGGCGGGCGCGGTGGTCCTCGGGCCGCACCGGCAGGCCGACGCGCTGCGCCGGGGCATGACCGAGCTGACCGGCATCCGCCCCACGTACACCGGAGGGGTCTGGCTCTGGGACGTCCGCCCGCTCACCGACTGAGGGTCAGGGCTGGCGGACGCAGCAGCCCTGGCAGATCTTGGGCTTGGGGAGGGTGAACGCGAGGCAGCAGGTGCGCCGCTGCACGGTCGGCTCGCCGTTCGGGCCCGGCACCAGCTCCACCAGGTCGGCGAGGTCGAGCGCGCCGAGCAGCGTCTCGATCGTCTCGATCGACGAGCCGGGCAGACTGTCGGCGGCCCGCAGGACGCCGTGGGCGATGCCCGAGGCCACCGACCCGAGCAGGGTGCGCGCACCGATGCGGACCTCGGCCTGGATCGCGGCGACCATCGGGGCCAGGTGGGCGTCGAGCAGCGAGGCCCGGAGCGCGCGGAGCAGTTCCGCCTCGTCCGCGACGACGCGCACCTCGGGCAGCCCGGTGAGCGCCAGCGGGTCGCTCGGCAGCACCGCGACGGTGGTCGAGCGGCGCAGGCCCATGGTGAGCAGCGGCCGGTGGTCCTCGAAGTGGATCAGCACGTCGGCCGCGTCCAGCAGCGGCACCCGCCGGGCCGAGGCCCAGCCGAGCACCGCGGGCAGCGCCGCCCAGTAGCTGTAGGCCTTCCAGGCCAGCGCAGCGCACGCGTGCGGGGTGCCGCCCCAGCGGGAGCTGGCCGAACTCAGGAACTGCGGCAGGAGGGTGCCGTCGACCAGCGTGGTCGCCGGACGCCAGCCGTACTCGTCGTGCACCAGCAGGCCGGGCGCGAGACCGGGGACGTCGTCGGTGCCGAACATCGCGCGCATGGTGGCGGTCACCGGGGCCAGCGGCGCGGCGGCGACGTCTCGTTCCGGCATCACCGCTGTCACTGGACTCACCCACCCGTCGTCGCCGTCGGCGGGCCGTGAGCCCGTCCCTGAGCTAAGGCTAGCCTAACCACACCTCGCGAGATAAGGGAAGCCTCGCCTGCGTCGGATCCGGAGGGATCCGTCACTCCGGGTCGCGTGCGTACTACCCGGTCATCGGGCGGGAAACGCCGCGCCAGTATCGACAGACATCGCTATCTGTCAAGATTCGTGTCGGCAAGGTGCCAGTTCCGTGTGCGTGTCGCCACGGAACGTGAAACTGATACTCCCGGCCACGAGGAAGCTGATGACCTCACCGCTCGATCGGGCTGCCGACTCCTTCGCCGCGGAGATCGCCCGGCACCGCACGGGGCGGGGGCTGTCCAAGAAGCAGCTCGCCACCCTGATGGGCTTCGACCCGTCGTACGTCAGCCACGTCGAGGGGCGGCGGCACCGTCCCACCGAGGACTTCGCGCGCCGCGCCGAGGCCGTGCTGGAGGCCAGCGGCGCGATCTGGCAGCGCTTCACGGAGTACGACGAACTGCGCAACGCCCGGGCCGAGCGGGCGCACCGGGACCCACCCGTACCCGGGCAGTGGATGCCGCCCGGCACCGGCCTGATCGTCGAGCGGGAACTCGCCACCCTCACCCACCTCGGCGACGCCTACCGCTGCGTCATCCGGCGCGAGCTCTACAACGCCGGCACCGAGCCGGTCACCCGCTACCTGGTGCGGATCGCCGTCGACCGCTACCCCAACGACCCGGGGCGCTCCAACCTGCACCACCGGGAGCACCCGCTGACCTTCGCCGAACTGCGGCTGCGGGCCTACCGGGAGGACGGGGACGAGCGGGAGGCGATGCACTGGCGGGCCAAGCACGACCGCGACGCCTTCAAGGAGCTGTGGCTGCTCTTCGAGAACGCGGACCGGCGCTTCCCGCTCTATCCCGGAGACCGGGCCACCATCGAGTACGCGTACTGCGTCGGGCACGACAAGTGGGGACCCTGGTTCCAGCGGGCGGTCCGGCTGCCCACCCGGCAGATGGCCGTACGCCTGGACCTGCCGGCGGCCGTCGACCCGCAGGTGTGGGGCGCGGAGACCTCGCTCTCGGCGGAGGAGGGCCCGCTGCGCACGCCCGTGACCAGGCGCGAGGACGCCGACCGGGTCATCTACGACTGGGCGACCGAGGAGCCGCCGCTCAACGCGCGGTACCGGTTGCAGTGGCGGTTCCGCGGCCGGCCGGACGCCGAGCCCGAGGAGGCCGGGCGGGTCCGGCCCAGCGACCGGATGCGCGGCATCGGCATCGTGCAGCGCGGCGCCGACCTGCTCCGCCAGCCGGCGCGCCCGTTCGACCTGCCCCGCGAGGAGCAGGAGGCCCGGGACGTGGCCGACCGCCTCGCGGCGACCCTGGTCCGGCTCGACGAGCTGCACCCGTTCCGCAAGGGGGTGGGCATCGCCGCCCCGCAGCTCGGCCTCGGCCGGGCGGCGGCGGTGGTCCGGCCCCCCGACCGGTCGGCCGACCCCGTCGTGCTGCTCAACCCCCGCGTCGTCGACGCCTCCCCCGACAGCGACGAGCAGTACGAGGGATGCCTCTCCTTCTTCGACCACCGTGGCCTGGTGCCCCGGCCACTCCGGCTCGACGTCGAGCACGCCCAGTACGACGGCAGCCGGGTCATCACCTCGTTCGAGTTCGGCATGGCCCGGCTCGTCGCCCACGAGATCGACCACCTGGAGGGGCGGCTCTACGTCGACCGGATGGCGCCGGGGGTGCCGCTCGTGCCGGTCGAGGAGTACCGCGAGACCGGCCGGCCCTGGCGCTACTGACCTGCCCGCACGCGTACCGGCGGCACGACCACGTCCGCGCGGGTGGGAAGGACGGCCGGGCGGACGTGGTCGTGCGGGGCGGTGCCGGTCCGCCCGTACGGGGGACCGGGGCGCGTGCCCCAGGGGGCGGGGGCACGCGCCCCGGTTCGGGGGGAGGAACGCTTCTAGAGGTTGCCGAACGTGTCGTAGCGGGTGTTCTCCGGCGGGACACCGTCGCCGGCGAGGACCCGGAGGGTGGCGCGGACCATGCGGGCGGAACCGGAGACGTAACAGTCGTGCGCCGTCCACGGGCCGTACCGGCTGACCACCTCGGAGACGTCACCCCGCTCGCCGTCGAAGTCGGGATCCTCGCTGCACGCCGGAGTGACCGACAGCCACGGGTGCGCGGCCACCAGCTCCTGGAGCCCGGCCAGGCCGTACAGGTCCGCCGCCGCACGGGCACCGTAGAAGACGTGCACCCAGCGGGTCCGGTTGTAGCTGGCCAGCTCCTCCACGAGCGCCTTGATCGGAGCCAGCCCGACGCCGCCCGCCACGCAGAGGATGTCCCGCTCCGAGGCGCGGTCCAGGGTCATCGAGCCCATCGGCGCCGCCACCCGCAGCAGGTCGCCGGGCTTCACCCGGCGGACCAGCGCGCCGGACACCCAGCCGGCGCCAGCGGGCGTACGGACGTGGAACTCCAGCACGTTGTCGCCGTTCGGGGCGTTCGCCACCGAGTAGGTGCGCCACACCCGGGGGAGGTGGCGGGGCACCTCCAGGCTCACGTACTGCCCCGCCCGCCACGACAGCGGATGCTGCAACGCCCGGCAGGTCAGCACCGCCGTGTCCCTGCCGTACCGCTCGTGGGTCAGCACCTCCGCGTGCCAGAACGGCGGGTTGTCGTCGGCCGCCGCGCCGGCCAGCATCTTCTCCGTGATGGCCGCGTACGCGTCCCGCCACGCCTGGTCGTACTCCAGGTTCCAGCCGTCGCCGGCGATGCTGCGCAGCGCGTCCAGCAGCGCGACACCCATGGTCTCGTAGTGCGTCGCCTCGACGTGGTACTTGCGGTGGTCCCGGCCCAGCGAGCGCAGGTACTCGTCGAAGCTCTCCGGGTCGCCGACCGTCTGGGCGGCGGTGACGATCGCCTCCAGGATCCGGTCGCCCTGCCCGGTCATCTCCACCGGGAAGAGCTTGCGCAGCTCGGGGTCGAGGAGGAAGAGCCGGGCGTAGAAGTGACCGCTCAGCCGCTCCCGGTGCTCCTCGACCAGGGTCCAGCTCTCCTTCAGCAGCCTTGCGAAGTCGTCCACGGGGCGCGCTCCTTCTCCTGGCGGCGGATCGGGCACCCATAGAATGTCCACGGAGCGTGCCGACCGGTCGCACAGAATGTGCGATCGGCTCGTGAGGCTCGTTCGGGCGGTGCCGCCGCGCGGTGACGTCGGTGCGGCCGTCGGTCCCACCCCGAGGAACGTCGGGCAGAGTGGTGCGGTGACCGTTGAGCTGCAACGCCCGGCGACCCGCCGGATGCTCGGCACCGAGACGCTGCTCGTGCTCGGCCTCTCGCTCGGCCAGTCCGCCGTCTACGCGACGGTGTCGATCATCGCGAAGCTGACCGCCGACGGGCCGCTGTCGAAGCAGACCGCCGCGCTCAACACCTCGGCGTCACCCCGGCCGTGGCTGGACCTGACGTACCAGCTGCTCGGGATCGTCTTCGCGCTGCTGCCGGTGCTGCTCGCCGTACACCTGCTGGCGCGGGACCCCGGCGACCCGGCGCGGACGCTCGGCCTGGACGCCCGGCGGCCCGGTCAGGACCTGGCCCGCGGCGCCGGCCTGGCCGCGCTGATCGGCCTGCCCGGCCTGGCGCTGTTCTGGGTGGCGGCCCAGCTCGGCGTCAACGCCACGCTGGTGCCGGCCGCGCTGCCCGAACTCTGGTGGACGGTACCGGTGCTGATCCTCGCCGCCGTGCAGAACTCGGTGCTGGAGGAGGTGATCGTCGTCGGCTACCTGGTCACCCGGCTGCGCCAGCTCCACTGGCGGATCGGCGCGATCGTCGCGACCAGCGCCCTGCTGCGCGGCTCCTACCACCTCTACCAGGGCTTCGGCGCCTTCCTCGGCAACGTGGTGATGGGCGTCGTGTTCAGCCTCTTCTACCTGCGCACCCGCCGGGTCATGCCGCTGGTCGTCGCGCACACACTGCTCGACGTGGTCGCCTTCGTCGGCTACGCCCTGCTGCCCAGGGAGTGGTTCGACTGGCTCTGACGCCCGTTCCCGCTCCGGTCCAGCTTGTAGATCTTGGTAGGAAAGGGCCCCTCCGGGGGCCGTTTCCTACCAAGATCTCCGGCGATCCGCGTCTTTCCGGGCCAGACGGGTGGGCGGCGGTGGTCAGCGGGTGCGGGCCGGCCGGTAGGCGGTGATCGCGCGGGCCGCGAGCCGCTCGGCCGCCGCGGCGTCGCCGGCCGCCGCCGCCAGCACCGCCGCGCCCGGCAGCAGCCGGGACGCCAGCCGCAGCGCCAGC
Organism: Micromonospora sp. CPCC 205546; assembly: GCF_036902715.1. NCBI lineage: Bacteria > Bacillati > Actinomycetota > Actinomycetes > Micromonosporales > Micromonosporaceae > Micromonospora > Micromonospora sp. CPCC 205546. The sequence goes on along the minus strand of NZ_JBAKHL010000111.1, from coordinate 22 downwards.
CAGCCGCCACGCGGCCTCCGCC
>NZ_JBAKHL010000110.1:0-14637 GCF_036902715.1 Micromonospora sp. CPCC 205546 | reverse complement strand
GGGGGGGGGGGGGGGGGGGGGGGGGGGGGGGGGGGGGGGGGGGGGGGGGGAGGGTGGCGTGGAGACGGAGGGCGCCGGCGGCGGTGGCGCCGGCGCCGGCGACGAGGATCAGGGCGATCAGGATCCGGGCCGTCGTGGCCGGCCACGGTACGGGGGCGACGGCGCGGGCGAAGACGGCGGCGTTGGCCACTCCGGCGAAGAGCGCCAGGCAGGCCCCGGCCAGCGCCAGCGCGAAGTCGGCGGCCGGCCGGCGGGCCCACGCGAAGACCCCGGCGGCGACGGCGCCGAGCCCGGTCAGCAGCGCCCAGACCTGCCCGCCCAGCAGTCCGACCAGCACCCCGGCCACGCCCCGCGCGCCGGCGTCCAGCTCCCGGCCGACGGTGAACACCACGGCGGCCACCCCGCCGAGCACCAGCAGCGCGCCGAGCCCGGTCAGCGCCCGCGCGCCGGGCCCGGAGCGGGCCGGCAGCAACCCGAGCGCCCCCACGGCCAGCAGCCCGACCGTGGCGACCACCCACCAGACGTACGCGTCCGGCGGTGGCACCCAGTCGAGGGTGCCGCGGATCTCCCCGGCCTCGGTGCCGGTGCGCAGCGGCACCGTCCAGTCCCGCACCCGGTGCTCCCGGTCGGGGGCGGCACGCACCTGCGGCGGCGGCGCCGACTCCCGCCAGAGCGCCCGCTGGTCGTGCCAGCGCACCGTGGCGGAGCCGTCGACCCTTCGCCAGTCCGGGGCGGCGGCGGGGTTCGCCTCGGCCGGCAGCCGCGTGTCCCCGGCGATGGTCCGGTTCAGGTACGTCGCGGGGGAGCGGACGTTCTCGTACACGCCGTCGGGGCCGACCCGCAGGTAGGGCTCGCCGGAGTAGCCGAGCACCTCGACGGGGCGGTCGCCGGTGTTGGTCAGCTCCAGCCGCGCGCCCGCCTCGATCACCCGTACGCTCACACCCGGGCGGGCCGGGGTGACGGCGCTCACGGCGGTGCGGTAGTCGGTGCCGTCGGGGGCGTCCGCGCCGTGCGCGGCGGCCGGGCCGGCGAGCGCGACCGTCGCGGTCAACGCGCCGACGAGCACCAGACCGGCACGGGTCACCAGGTCGCGGATCACTTGCCGGCCGCCCCCACCGCCGCCTTGAGCCCCTCCGGGCTGCGGTCGGCGATCTCCTCGCCGTCGACCAGGATCGTCGGGGTGCTGGTGATGTTGGCCTTGCTGGCCTCCTCCGTCACGTGCTCGGTCCACGGCTTGAAGGTGCCCTCCCGCAGGCAGGAGGCGAAGCCGTCCCGGTCGATGCCGGCGCCCGCCGCGATGTCGACCAGTTCCTCGTCGCTGAGCCCCGCGCCGCCCTCCGGCGGCTGCCGGTCGAACAGCGCCTTGGCGTACTCCCGGTACCGGCCGACCTCCGCCGCGCAGCCGGAGGCGGCCGAGGACCGGGTCGAGTACTGGGTGCTGGAGAAGCGGTTCAGGTACGCCACCGGGTGGTAGACGACCCGGATCTTGCCCTCGCTGATGAGCTGGTCGATGGTCGGCCCGCTGGCCTGCTCGAACTGCTTGCAGGCCGGGCAGAGGAAGTCCTCGTAGATGTCGACGGTGACCGGGCCCGAGCCGGCGACGACCCCGGTGCCCGCCTCGTTCGCGCCGGTCGGCGCGGTGAAGTCGTCGGAGCGCTGGCTGGAGTAGACGCTCCAGCCGATGAGGCCGGCGACGACCAGGACGGCGACGGCGGCCACGGAGACCCAGAGCGTCCGCTTGCGTCGCCGCTCCCGGGCCAGCTGCTCGCGCACCACCCGGGCGGCGCCCTTCTGCCCCTTGCGACTACTCATCCTCGTCCTCCACGGATGCGTCCCCCGCCAGCCAGCCGTCCACCGAGACGGGCGTGCGGGGCCAGATCAGCAGGAAACCGGCCAGCGCCAGGAATCCCAGGTCCCGGAGGATCTCCGGGAGGTAGCTCGGGCTCTGGCCCTCGGCGAGCTCCCCGCCGGCGCCGAAGCAGCCGCAGTCGATGGCCAGGCCCCGGCTCCAGGCCGAGACGATGCCGACGACGAAGACCACCAGCAGCGCCGCGGAGACCCCGGCGGAGAGCCGGGTGGCCAGGCCGAGGAGCAGCAGCAGGCCCAGCGCCAGCTCGACGAAGGGCAGCGCCGCGCCGATCACCGTCGCGAGGTCGTACGGCATGACCTGGTAGGCGTTGACGGCGCGACCGGAGGCGGCCAGGTCACCGACCTTGCTGCCACCGGCGACCAGCCACACGGCGGCCAGGCCCAGCCGGACGGCGACACCCAGCCAGGGACGGACGGCGGGCCAGCGGGCGGCCCGGGTGTGCGGTGCGGTCACGATCATTGGTCGTCCCGTCCCCGGGGGAAGTTCCCGGTCATCCGGCGAGGGCGTCGCCGACCGCCTCGACGAGGTCGTTGCGGGCCCGGGCCACCCGGGAGCGGATGGTGCCCACCGGCACCCCCTCCACGGCGGCGGCCTCGGCGTACGACAGACCGAGCAGTTGGGTGAGCACGAACGCCGCGCGTCGCTCGGCGGGCAGCCGGCGCACCAGGTCGGTGGCGCCGAGCTGACCCGCGGGGTCCGGGTGCGGCCGGTCGGTCCAGGCGTGTGCGGCGAGCCGTTCGCCGAGGCGGCGGCGACGCACGACCGTGCGCAGGTGGTCGGCGCAGGCCCGGCGGGCGATGCCCAGCAGCCAGGTCCGCGCGCTGGAGCGCCCCTCGAACGCCGGCAGCGCCCGGAACGCCCGCAGGTAGGTCTCCTGGGTCAGGTCGTCGGCGCTGTCGGGGTCGACCAGCGCGGCGGTGAAGCGCCACACCTCGGCCTGGGTGGACCGGACGAACGCGGCCTGGGCGACCGGGTCCCCGTCGCGGGCGGCCAGGGCCCACTCGGTCGCCGACTCCCGCGCGGCGGCGCCCGCGTCACCGGTCGGACTGGCGGCGGGGGTCTCGCGCGGGGCGGGGATCACGACAGTCCAGGTTACGCCGCGGTGCCGGGGCCGGGAGGGTCCTTCGGCCCTTCCATGGCCTGCGCCACCTCGGGAACTATTCCGGCGTGGGGCACGACTACCCCCAACATGACATGCGACGACGTACGTGCGGCGCTGTCGGCGCGGCTGGACGGCGAGGACCCGCTGGCGGCGCCGGCGGTGCTGGACGCGCACACGCAGAGCTGCCCCGGCTGCCGCGCCTGGCTGACCCGCGCCGAGCAGGTGACCCGGCTGGTCCGGGTGCGGGCGGTGGCGGTGCCGGACCTGACCGCGTCGGTGCTGGCGGCGGTTGCCGCCGACCCGCTGGCGGCCGGGCGTACGCGGGCGGCGTCCCGCGCGGCCCGCCGTCAGGTGCTGCGGGTGGCGGTGGCGGTGGCCGCCGTCGCCCAGCTGTCGATCGCGCTGCCGGTGCTGCTCGCCGGGTTGGGCGTGACCGTCGACCCGCACACCAGCCGCGAGATGGCCTCCTTCGACGTGGCGCTGGCCGTCGGCTTCGCGCTGGCCGCGTGGCGGCCCGAGCGGGCGCGTGCGTTCGTGCCCGTGGCGCTGGTGCTGGCGGTCTGCCTGGCCGGCACCAGCGCGGTGGACATCGCCAACTCGACGACCGTCCTGGTGCACGAGGTCGGCCACCTGGCCGCGGTGGTGCAGGCGGGGCTGCTGTGGGCGCTGGGACGGGTCAGCGACGAACCGGACCGCCGGCCGTCGATCGCACTCCTGGCCCGCCATGGCTGACGTCGCGCCGCCCGGGCGGGTTCCGGCGGCGCCGGGCGGGGCCGGCGTCGCGCCGGGTCGGTCGGATTCGAGAGCATTGCCGGCATGAGTGTCGCCAACCGCCGCTGGACCGCCCGGCTGATCGCCACCGCCGGCCTGCTGGTCACCGTCGTCGCCCTGTTGATCGCCCCGGCGGGCCCCGCCCGTGCCCACGCGGTGCTGGTGAGCAGCAGCCCGATCGCCTCGTCGGTGGTGTCGAACGCGCCGGCGGAGGTCGTGCTGACCTTCAGCGAGGCCGTACGCAAGGTGCCCGGCAAGATCAGGGTGATCGCACCGGACGGCTCCCGCGCCGACCGCGGCGAACCGACCTTCGAGGGCACCGTGGTCACCGTGCCGGTCGACTCCGCCGGGGAGCGCGGCACCTACCTGGTCAGCTACCGGGTGATCTCCGCCGACAGCCACCCCGTCTCGGGCGCGTTCACCTACTCCGTCGGCGCCCCCTCGACCCCACCGGTCGACAGCGGGGACGACAGCCGGGCCGACCCGGTCGTCGGCAACGCGGTCAAGGTCGCCAAGTACGCCGGCTACGCCGGCCTGCTGCTGCTCGTCGGCCCGGCGCTGGTGCTCGCCGCGCTCTGGCCCCGGCGGCTGCCGCGGCGGGGCCCGGCCCGCCTGGCCTGGGCGGGGCTCGGCACGCTGGCGGTCGCCACGGTGGCGAACCTCCTGCTCCAGGTCCCCTACACCGCCGGCGGGTCGGTGTGGGACGTGACCGGCGAGGGGCTGAGCGAGGTGCTGGGCAGTTCCTTCGGCGCGGCGCACCTGGTCCGGCTGGGGCTGTTGGCCGCGGCGGCGTTCCTGCTGCGGCCCCTGATGGCGGGGCCGGTCGAGCGCAGCGACCTGGTGATCCTGGGCGTGCTCGGGGCGGCGGCGCTGGTGACCTGGCCGCTGGCCGGGCACCCGGCGGCCTCGCCCGCCCCGGCGGTCTCCGTCGTCGTCGACGCCGTGCACCTGGGCGGCATGGCGGTCTGGATGGGCGGGCTGGTGATGCTCGCGGCCTTCCTGCTGCCCTGGGCCGACGAGCGGGAGTTGGGCGCGATCCTGCCGATCTGGTCGCGCTGGGCGGCGCTGGCCGTCTCGGCGCTGCTGCTCGCCGGCACCGTCCAGGCGTTGATCGAGGTGGCCACCCCCCGCGCGCTGGTCGACACCTTCTACGGGCGGCTGGTGCTGGGCAAGATCGGGCTCTTCGTGCTGGTGATCGCGGTGGCCGCGTACTCCCGGCAACTGGTGCGCCGCCGCACCGCGGCCGGCCGGCCGACGTCGATGCGGCGGGCGGTCTGGGCGGAGCTGGCGATCACGGCGGTGGTCCTCGGCCTGTCCGCCGTGCTGGTGCAGACCACCCCGGCCCGCACCGCCGGCGCCGACGTGGCCGGCGCGACGGGCGGCTTCTTCTCCACGACGCTGTCCAGCCCGAACTACTCCCTGCAGATCGAGCTGGACCCGGCCGAGCGGGGCAACAACACCGTGCACTTCTACGCGTACACGAAGGACAACCGGCCCCAGCCGGTGGTGGAGTGGCGGGCCACGGCCGCCCTGCCGGCGGCGGGGATCGAACCGATCCGGGTCCCGCTGCTGCCGCTGACCGACAACCACGCCACCGGAGAGATCAACTTCCCGGCGGCGGGGGAGTGGCAGTTGCGCATCACCGTCCGCACGTCGGACATCGACCAGGCCACGGTGACCGCCACCGTGCCGATCAGGTAACAGGAAGGCCCGCAGCATGATCCGTCTCCGGCGTACCGCAAGCGCCGCCGCGGCCCTGGCGCTCGGCGCCGTCGCCACCGCCGTCCTCGGCTTCGCGACGCCCGCCTCGGCCCACGTCACGGTCAACCCGAAGGAGGCCACCCAGGGCGGCTACGGCCGGTTCGCCTTCCGGGTGCCGAACGAGAGCGACACGGCCTCCACCACCAAACTGGAGGTGGTGCTCCCGGAGAACGCGCCCGTCGGCTCCGTGTCGACCATGCCGGTGCCCGGCTGGACGGTGGCGGTGGAGAAGCGCAAGGTGGACCCACCGGTCGAGGTGCACGGCAGCCAGCTCAGCGAGGTCGTCTCCAAGCTCACCTGGACGGCCACCGGGGACGCGGCCGTCAAGCCCGGGCAGTTCCAGGAGTTCCCGGTCTCGATGGGGCCGCTGCCGCAGGTCGGGACGATGGTCTTCAAGACGTTGCAGACCTACTCCGACGGCAACGTGCAGCGGTGGATCGAGGAGCCGCTGCCCGGCGGCGAGGAGCCGGAGAGCCCCGCCCCGGTGCTCACCCTCGCGGCTGCCTCGCCGTCCGCCGCCCCCACCGGCGCCGCGGCTCCGCAGGCCGACGCCGACGATGACGACGCCGCCGACGACGACGGCGTGGCCACCGGGCTCGCGGTCGCCGGCCTGGTCGCCGGCGTGGGCGGCCTGCTGCTCGGCGGGCTCGCGTTCTCGCGTACGCGGCGGGCGCCGACGTCGCGGGAGTGACCTGTACCGCCCGCCGGCCCGTCGGAGATCCCTCCGGCGGGCCGGCCGCTTTCCGGACCCGTGCCGTGGATATCCGCTGATCAGTCGCCCCGCGTCGGTAAGGTCGGCCGGGTATCCGGCTACGGAGGGGGACGAAGCGAATGCGGTTCGTGCGGGTGGTCGCCGCCATGCTGCTGCTGACGGTCGGGATCACGGCGTTGCTCGCCGGCGGGGCGCTCGCGCTGCTCGCCCGGCAGGCCGACCCGGGTGGCGCCTTCAGCGCCCGGTTCGAGACCGTGCAGACCCCCGGTCACGCGGTGATCGTCCGGGACGTCGACGAGCTGCTGCGGGCCGAGGCGCCGTTCGCCCGGGCCGGGCAGTCCCGGCTCCGGCTGGACGCGCGGACCCCCGACGGCCCGGCCTTCGTCGGGCTGGCCCCCGCCGACGAGGTGCGGCGCTGGCTCGACCCGGTCCCGCACGCCGAGGTACGCCGGGTGGCCTTGGCCCGCGGACCGCTGCCGGTCCGGTTGCAGCCCGCCGGTGCCGCGCCGTCCGCCGCTCCCGGGCCGTCCGCCGGTGCCACGCCGCCGGCCGCTCCCGGGCCGTCCGCCGTGCCCACGCCGTCCGTCGCCACCGGGCCGATCGGCCAGCCCTTCTGGGTGCGTGAGGGGATCGGCGGGTTGGAGTGGACCCCGGGGGAGTTGGCCGACCGGCGGCTCAGCCTGGTGGTGATGCGCCCCGACGGGCGGGCCGACCTGACCCTGCAACTGCGCGCGGGCCTACGCGCCGGCTGGACCGCTCCGGCGACCGCCGGGCTGCTGGCCGGCGGGGTGCTGGCGGTGGCGCTGGCCCTGCTCCTGCTGCGCCCGGTGCGCCCCCGGGAGGTGGTCTTCGTGGTCGAGCCCGACCAGGTGCCGGTGCTCGCCGGCCGCCTCGGGGTGACCTCGCTCAGCGGCCTCGGCGCGCAGCCGACCCGGGACAGCGACCGGTCCCACGTCGCGGGGCGTCAGCTCGCCTCGGTCGGCGCCCCTGCCACGGGGGTCCCGCCGGCGATCGGGCCGGTGCCCGCCCGTCGCCCCGCGACGCTCGCCGACCTCGCCGGAGGCGACCCGGCGCGCCGGCCGCCCGAGGTGAACCTCACGCTGGCCTGGCCGCCCGTCGCCGGCGAGGAGACGGCCGACCCGGTCGACGTGGAGGTCGGCCCGCCCTCCACCGCTGCCGACGTCCGCCAGCAGTCGCCGGACGACCCACGCTGACCCGCGCACCCCGAGGCCGGCCCAGGGCGGCGAACGGCCCTCCGCGCTGCCGACGCGGAGGGCCGCCCTCACCGGGGGATCGGTGCTACCCGAGAGACGTCTGAGATAGTTGGGACCAGATTAGCGACGAACGGGGTTACTTGGGAAGAGTGTCCGTTTGATGCGACCTGCCGCGCTGACGTCGCACCGGCAGGGTCACCAACAGCAGCAGGCTCAGCAGCACGTACGTGTTGCGGGCCAGGAACTCGCCCGGCGAGTCCGTACGCACCGCGGCCACGCCCCAGTCGTGGAAGGTCACCACCCCGTACACGATGAGGGCGGAGGTGCCGACGGCGAGCGCCACCAGCCGACGTCGCCGGCGGGCGCCCTCGCCGGTCGTGGGGTCGGTGCTCAGCGCGGCGTCCGCCAGCACCACCACCGCCGGGATGAACCAGTAGATGTGGTGGGTCCAGGTGATGGGGCTGACCAGCGCGCCGACCAGCCCGGTGAGGGCGAGGCCGGTGAGCGCGTCCCCCGCGCGGGCGGCCCGCGCGGCACGCCACAGCCCGTACCCGGCGACGAGTGCGACCAGCAGCAGCCACAGCACCTGGCTGGGCTTCTCCGGGGCGGTGATACGGCTGAGCAGGCCGAACAGCGACTGGTTGCCGGTGTAGTCGGTGCGACCGACCCGGTCGGTGGCCCACAGCTCGTGGGTCCAGAACCGCCACGAGTCGCGCGGCGCGACCGCTGCGGCGAGCAGGGTCGCGGCGGCGGCCGTCACGCTCGCCACCACCGCCGCCCGCCAGCGGCGGGTGACCAGCAGGTAGACGATGAAGATGCCCGGGAAGAGCTTGAGCGCCGTCGCCAACCCGATGCCCACACCGGCCCACCGGCTCGCCCGGGGTACGGCGAAGAGCAGGTCCGCCAGGATCAGCACGACCAGCAACATGTTGATCTGACCGAAGGTGATCGTCTCGCGGGTGCTCTCGACGGCGAGCACCAGCAGGACGGCCACGGTGAGGGTGAACACACGGGGCAGCCCGTGCCGGGCGATCACCGGCGCGAGCAGCCACCGGGTGGTCACCACCACCGCCAGTACGGTCAGGGCCGTGAAGATCGTCACGGCGGCGCCCAGCGGCAGCAGCGCGAACGGGCGCAGCAGCAGCGCGCTGAACGGCGGGTACGTGAAGAAGAGCTCGCCCTGCACCCGGTCGGGCTGGGCGTAGTCGTAGAGGGGGTTGCCGGCCGCCCACCAGTCCATCGCCCGCATGTAGATCTTCAGGTCGAAGAAGTCGTGCACCAGGCCGGGCAGGTAGAGCGCCGGCAGCATGGCGATCAGCGCCAGCACGGCGACGAGCCGACGGACCGTACGGCCACCGGGATCGTCGTCGGTGACGGCGGGCGGTGCGGCGGGTTCGGCTGGCACGGGGAAACCCTAGCGGTCACCTCGCGCCCTGGTGCGCGGGCGCGCGGCCGGGCGGGCTGCGCGTAGGCTGTCCCGGTGGCTGATCTTCTCGTCTGGATCGACTGTGAGATGACCGGGTTGGACCTCGGCGGCGACAAGCTGATCGAGGTCGCCGCGCTCGTCACCGATCCGGATCTCAACGTGCTCGGAGACGGCGTCGACGTGGTGATCCACGCCGACGAGGCGGCGCTGGCGGCGATGCCGGAGATCGTGGCGACGATGCACGCGAAGTCGGGGCTGACCGAGGAGGTCCGGCGCTCGACGGTGACCCTCGCCGAGGCCGAGGACATGGTCCTGGACTACGTCACCACCCACGTGAAGGACCCGCGCACCGCCCCGCTGTGCGGCAACTCGATCGCCACCGACCGGGGCTTCATCACCCGGGACATGCCGCGCCTCGACGCGCACCTGCACTACCGGATGATCGACGTCTCGTCGATCAAGGAACTGTGCCGCCGCTGGTACCCGCGGGTCTACTTCGGCCAGCCCCAGAAGGGGCTCGCGCACCGGGCCCTGGCCGACATCCGGGAGAGCATCCGGGAGCTGGAGTACTACCGGCGGACCCTCTTCGTGCCCCTGCCCGGGCCGGACGTGGAGACCGCGAAGGCGATCGCCGCCGAGCTCTGAGCCGACCGACGGAACCCGCTGGACGCGGCGGGCGGGGGTGGGGCTATTATTGGTCCGCACCCCGCCCGGGGCGATCGACCGGGCGAGGAAGGCATGGTGGCTGTAGCTCAGTTGGCAGAGCACCGGGTTGTGGTCCCGGTTGTCGTGGGTTCAATTCCCATCAGTCACCCGGTTACCGAAGGCCCCCTCCGCGCGGAGGGGGCCTTCGGCGTTCCGGGCTCAGGTGGTCGGGGTGGCCGAGGGCTCGGCGCTCTCCTCGGGTGCGGTGTCGGTCGGCGGCTCGTACGGCAGGGCGCTGCCCTTGACGTACTGCTCCCAGCTCATGTTCCAGTCGGTCCAGCCGTTGCCGTTCTGCAGCTTGCGCTCGGTGCCCTTGACCGTGATCGGGTCGCCGACGCGGGTGTTGGCGAACAGCCAGGCGCCGTTGGCCATCGAGACGTTCACGCAGCCGTGCGAGACGTTCACCCGGCCCTGCTGCCCCTCCGACCAGGGCGCGGCGTGGATGAACTCGCCGCCCCAGGTCAGCCGCTGGGCGTAGTCGATCTTCGTGCGGTAGCCCTCCTCGGGACCCAGCTCCTCGAAGGTGTCGAAGACCGTCTTGCGCAGCTTCTCGATCACCACCATGGTGCCGCTGGAGGACGGGGTGCTCTTCTTGCCCAGGCTGACCGGGATGGTCTTGATCACAGAGCCGTTCTTCGTGACCGTCATCCGCTTGGTCTTGTTGTCCACCGTCATGACCACCGCCGGGCCGATCTTGATGCCGACGCTCAGGTCCGCCCGGCCGTACCAACCGTCGCCCAGCGGCAGGCCGCCGGCCTGGACGCGGTAGGAGACCTCGCTGTCGGCCTGCCAGAACGTCTTCGGGCGGTAGCGGATCTCGGTGGGGCTGACCCAGTGCCAGATGCCCTCCTGGGCCGGCGAGGAGGTGACCGTCATCCGGCTCTGCACGTCGTCGCGGTAGTCCTCCGGAACGGCCCGGCTGAACTTCACGATCAGCGGCATACCGACGCCGACGACCTGGTCGTCGCCCAGGAAGCTGCTGATCCGCACCTGCTTGCCGGGCTTCGCCATGGTGGTGAAGGTGCTGGTCGCCGTGGCCGGCTTACCGTCGTCGCCGGTCGCCGTCACCGTCGCGGTGTACGTCTCGCCGTACTTCAACGCGCCGGTGGGCAGCCAGCTCTTCCCGTCGGCGGCCAACGCGCCCTCGACGGCCGCGCCGGCGGAGTCCTTCAGTTCGACGCTGGTCTCCTCGGCCTCCGTCGCCGTGAAGGTGATGCCGGTCGAGGCGGGCACGTCCTTCGCGTCGGCCCTGGGCTCGACGATGACGGCCGCCGCCTTCGGCGCGGCGGGCTGGTCGGCGCCGTTCTGCCATCCCGAGGGCTTGCCCCCGCCGCCGTCGGTGCAGGCGGAGGCCAGCGCGAGCGTCACGGCGAGCACCGCCGCCGCGAACCCGCGACGTCGGCCGTCCCGCCGGTCGTCGCCGCGCCGGATCAGCTGGTTGTGGACAGCTCGCATGATTTCCTCACAGTCGTGGTCCCCGGTTGCCCATCGTCCCTCACTGACGCACGGTGACAGGTACCCGTTCCGCAAGGTGAACCGAAACACGCCGTACGAGATGTCCGCATGTTGATAAGATCCGGGGCTTTCCGGAGGAATGCTCGCCTTCCGGCGCGACCGGGCCCACGAGGACGGCGACCGGCCCGCGGGCGCGGGCCGGTCGCCGGATCGTCGCTCGGGTGTCCTCAGAAGGCCGGTGCCTCGCCGCTCTGGGGTACCGGCACGGCGCTGCCCTTGACGAACTCGGACCAGCTCAGGCTCCACGCCGTCCAGCCGTTGCCCGGCACCAGCTTGCGCTCGGTGCCCTTGATGGTGATCGGGTCGCCCACCTTGGTCTTGCCGAACAGCCAGCGGGCGTTCGCCATGGAGACGTTGACGCAGCCGTGTGAGACGTTCTGCCGACCCTGCACGTGCTCCGACCAGGGCGCCGCGTGGATGTACTCGCCGCCCCAGGTGAGCCGCTGGGCGAAGTCGATGTCCGTGACGTAGCGGTTCGCCGGGTCCGGATCGTCACGGGTGTCGAAGACCGTGGACTCCTTCTTCTCCATCACGACCATCGTGCCGCTGGAGGAGGGGGTCTTCTTCTTGCCCAGGCTCACCGGCAGGGTGCGGACCACCTGGCCGTCCTCGTACACCGTCATCTTCTTGGTGGCGTTGTCCACCGTCATCTCGAAGGCCCGGCCGATCTTGGCGGTCGCCGTGCGGTCGACGTTGCCGTAGCGGCCGTTGCTCAGCGGGATGCCGGCCAGCGCGATGCGGACGGTGAGCGTGGTGCCGGGCTTCCAGTACTCGGGCGCGCGGTAGTAGGCCTGGGTGCCGTTCTCCACCCAGTGCCAGGCGCCCGGCTGCGGCGGGTCGGTCTGCACGAACATGCGCTTCTGCACCGCGGCCCGGTCCTTCTTCGGGATCCCCGGGTGGAACTCGGTCACCACCGGCATCGCCACGCCGTAGGTCTTGTCGTCGAAGAGGTAGAGACCGGAGCTGATCACCGACCTGGGCTTCGCCATCGTCGTGAAGGTGCTCGTGCCCTGGCTGGTCACCCCGCCGGAGCCGGTGGCGGTGACCGTGGCCGTGTAGCGGGTGCCGTACTTCAGCGGCTTCGACGGCACCCAGGACGAGCCGTCGGCGCGCAGGCGCCCCTCGACCCGGCTACCGTTCGCGGCGGTCAGCGTGACGCTGGACACCTTCCCGCCGCCGGGCACCTCTGCGCTGATCTCGGAGCTGACCGGCCTGTTCTTCCCCCCGTCGGTCGGGCTCACCTTCAGCGGCGGACCGCTCGGCGCGGCCGGGGCGCCCGGCTCGGCGGCCGTGCCCGTCGCGCCCGGTTCGGCGGACGCGGCCGGCGCGGTGCCGCCGACGAACTCCGCCTTCTTCTCCTGCTTCGCGTCGCAGCCCGTCAGAGCCAGCGACGCCACCAGGCCGAGGGCGCCCACCATCGCCCCGGCCCGCGCGAACATGCCCATCCCCACCTCTGTTCTCGCGTACCTGGCGCACATCGTGCCGCATGGCCGCCCCTCATCCGCCCCCTGTCGTCGTCTGGCCATATGTTTTGTCCGTGAATGCCCGTTAAGCTCGACCGAAGGGGGGACCCGGGGATCGGATTGGAACCCCGATCGGGAGGCGTGCTAATCTTCTCCCCGTTGCCAGCGAGCGCCGCTAGCTCAACTGGCAGAGCAGCGGACTCTTAATCCGCGGGTTCGGGGTTCGAGTCCCTGGCGGCGCACCAGCAATGATCAGGCCGTATAGCCATCTGGCTATGCGGCCTTGATCTTTGGGTGTCGTTTGGGTGTCACGTGGGCGCGGCCAGCCCCTGGGTGGGGCTCGCGCCGGCTTCTGGTTCCTGGCAACGTTTTGGGCCGTCGGGCGGTGGGTGTTGCTGCGGTTCGTGGGTGTCGTGTGGGTGTCCGGTGCTTGCGGCCGGGGACGCGGGCTGCGGCGGCCAGGACGAGGCGGGCGGTTGCTTCGGCGACGGTGAAGTGCAGGTCGAGCAGGACGCTGGTGTAGGTGTCGGCGGTGAGCACGATGCTGGTGTGACCGAGTTGCTCCTGAACGGCTTTCAGGTCGGCGCCTGCGCTGTGGGCGAGGCTGGCCGCGCCGTGGCGCAGGTCGTGCAGACGGACGGGTGGGAGACCGGAGTCGGTCACGAGGCGCCGGAAGTGGCGGGTCAGGTAGTCCGGGTGTAGCGGCTGCCCGTCCGGTTGTGTGAAGACGTAGCCGGAGTCCGTCCAGTCGGCTGTGTGCTCTGTCTGCTCGGTGAGTTGTCGGCGGCGGTGTTGGCGCAGGATCGTGACGGTGGTGTGGTCCAGGGCGATGGTGCGTCGGCTGGCGGCGGTCTTGGGTGGGCCGACGGTGACGGTCTGGCCGTAGGCGATGCGTTGTTGGTCGATGGTGATCACCCGGCCGTCGAGGTCGACGTCGACCCAGCGCAGTCCGGCGGTTTCGCCGCGGCGCAGGCCGCGCAGGCTGATGAGCCACCACATCGCGGTGAGCCGGTCGTCGGCGGTGTGGTTGAGGAAGTGTGCCAACTGCTGGGTGGTCCAGACCGCGACGGCATAGCGTTCGCCGTGTTGGCGCCAGGCCTGTACCCGGTGGTCGGTCCAGACTCGGGCCTGGGGTCGTCTCGGTTTGGCCAGTCTGACGAATCGCGCCGGGTTGTCGCGCAGGAGCCCGTGCCGGATCGCGGCGTTGAGGGCGGAGCGCAAGGTGGCGCGGATGCGGTGCAGCGTCGACGGGGTCGGCGGCCGGCCGTGGCGGTTGGGTGTTTGGGCGATGTCGGCGAACGTCGCCGTGACGTGGAGGTTGGTGAGGTCGGTCAGGCGGTGGCGCCCGAGGTGAGGGATGAGCTGGTGCTCGACGTGGTCGGTGTAGGAGCGCAGTGTGCTGGGGCGGATGCCGAGGTTGGTCGTCAGCCAGTAGCGCAGCCAGCGGGACACCGTCCAGGTGTCGCTGGTGCATTCCTCGGTCGACCTGGCCAGCAGCGCGTCCCGCGCCCGCTCGGCATCCCCACGGGTCAGATACCCGCCGCTTCGGACACGTTCCCGCCGCCCGGTGAGGGTGCTCACCGAGCAGTGGAAGTACCAACTGCCGTGACCACGCCGGCTCAGCAGTTGGCAGGTTGACTCCAGGCGTTGCCTGGTTTCCGGGTGGCGACACCCGCATCGCTTCAGGATCACTCCGTTGCCACGCATCGCAGTACCTCCAGGTTGAGTAGGTGACCTCTGCCTACCAACCTGTGCCCCTCATCAGACCCGCGTACGAGGCTCCGCCCAACCCGGCCACTTCTCGCGCGGGAGATGCTACGCAAGATCGCATCGCAGCCCCTGCGGCGGTGTGGGGCCTGTCTCGCTAAGGGTGTTTCCGGCGATCTTGGTTAGTAGGTCTCGGCGTTCGGGAAGCGGTCGCTGAAGGTGATGGCGAAGGCGTTCAATGCGGGTTTCCAGCGCATGGTCCATCGGGTTCTGCCTGCTCCGGTGGGGTCCAGGGACCTTGTCACCAGGTACAGACACTTCAACGCGGCCTGCTCGTTGGGGAAGTGGCCGCGGGCCTTGACCGCCCGCCGGTAGCGGGCGTTCAAGGATT
>NZ_JBAKHL010000109.1:0-14784 GCF_036902715.1 Micromonospora sp. CPCC 205546 | reverse complement strand
CTGTGTACTTCGATGGACGCCCCAACGGGGACACCCCTTCCTCTGGACCAACATCCAGTCTCAGGGTGTCCACATCTCAGGGGGAAGCCCAGGATTCGAACCGACGACCCCTTGACCCCCAGTTTACAACAATTCTGTCACGCGATGCCGGAACAGCTCGATACATCCGCATACCCGGACAGAACGACAGTACGCATCACGTCTCAATGCCATCTCATGCCGGCTGTTCCTCCCCTGGCGGGCCGTCACCGTTACCGGATCCGTTACGGCGGACGGTCAAAGACCCACCCTGCCGCCCTGTCCAGGCTGCACTGTTGAGGAGAAACACTGCTTACAGCGCGTCCTAGGATAGAGCTGTTCAGGCTCAGCCGGCGCTCTTTGCGATCAGCATGCTCAGTAGCTGGGGCGAGTCTGCTGCACTGGCAGGTGATCGTCGCCGAGTTGCAGGCCAGCGCCGACGCGGCTGGGTTGATCACCTGGGATATCAGCGTCGACTCCACCATCGCTCGGGCCCACCAGCACGCCGCCGGCGCACGCCGGTGCCCTCAGCAGCAGGCGGACCGTCCGGTGGGATGGTGATGGAGCCGGCCGACCATGCCCTCGGGTGTTCCCGCGGCGGGTGGACCACGAAGCTGCACCTGGCGTGCGAGCAGGGCGGCAAGCCACTGTCGATGTTGCTGACCGCCAGGCACCGTGGTGACAGCCCACAGTTTGCCGCGGTGCTGGGCGGTATCCGCGTACCTCGACTCGGTGCCGGCCGCCCCGGGTGCGACCGGACCGGGTCATCGCCGACCGTGCCTACACCTCCCGCGCCAACCGCGCCCACCTGCGCCGCCGTGGACTCAAGGCCTGCATCCCCAGCAAGGTCGACCAGGACGCGCACCGCCGCGCCAAAGGCTCCGTCGGCGGCCGGCCACCCGCCTTCGATCCCGAGATATACCGGCGGCGCCACGCCATCGAGTGCGGCATCAACCGGCTCAAACGCCACCGGGGCCTGGCCACCCGATACGACAAGCTACCGTCCGCTACGAAGCCACCATCCACGTCTCCGCCATCAACGAGTGGCTACACGCACTTCGAGACACGGCCTAGCACTGCTCGGCACATCATCTGACGACCTTGCCAGAACCTTGGCCCTACTCCTGACCAGACCCGGGAGGCGTCGCCGCGAACACTTCCACTTCAAGCAGCCCTTACACCTCCGTAGCGCGCAGGTAGGCGACCAGCTGCGCAATCACTGGGTCACCAGCCTCTACTAGCAGAGTGATCGCAGATGACTCGACCGGCCGCAGCAAAGCTGTACGCAATTCATTCAGTCGCAAACTTGTGGAAGCTAAGAGCTCTGGCACCCCAGCACGATCGGTACTTGCCTCCACTTCTATTACATCTCCGGAAATTGAAGACTTCTTGAAGTATAGGTAGTATGGGCCGTCAAAAAAATATGAAAATGCCTCATTGGCGCCTTGCGAAAGTTCACTAAAGGCCTCAACAGCGGAGCACCAGACCGAAGCCGGGAAATCACACCAACCCAATTCCGGAAACGCTATTTCTCCAACAATGAACCATACTCTGCCAGCAATCGGCCCACCCGATCCGGACTTGGAACGGAAATCGACTTCCTCAAGATTTAGCGCAAGCACGGGCACAACCCCTACTTGATCGGATAGATGGATCGGACGATGCCAGTGTCTCTACTAATAATAAACTCGTAGGTTCGCCCTGCCACCGACGATCGGGCCTGTATCATTCGAGTGTGGCTATCATAGCCGACAATCTTCGGGTTATTGCGGAAAGCCTCACCAGCGATCCGCTCGATCACATCGTCACTGGTTCCATTCGGCCACAGGTCTTTTCTGCCCGTAACCCCAGCCCCTCCAGCGAAATGGTTAGATCTGACGTGGCCAATATCAACACCTCCAAGACTTTTGGGGATCTTCACGTTCCGGAGTGCGCCGGCGCCGCGAGCCATCGGGCAGTTGTGCACGAGGACGGATTCTGGGCCGGCCATCACATAATATGCGTGAAGATGTTCAACGGTCATATTATACGCCATCACCTTACGAGGACCGCTTGGCTTGAGTCCGGCTGAAGGTACGACCCTGCCCGTCGCGGCGAGCAAAAGGTCGCCGGATTTAATCCGACCTGCGGTCTCCCATTCACCGTCCGCTTCATTCCAATACGGATGATCTTCCGTGGTGGATACCTCGTGTCCATTTACATCGAGAATGCGAACATCATCCTCATGGACCCAGACATTGGTAACCGATCCTTCGGCAGACGCGGCAGTCTCAGGATCAGCACTGGCAACACGATCACCGACCTTAATTTCCCTAATCGGTTTAGCACTTCCGTCGGCGAGGAGGACACGGGTCTCTCCGTCGAAACTGCAAAGCGCTCCGGCAGCAACGCTGTAGCCGGTGAGGGCGCCGGTGCCTGCGGCGCCGAGCCAGCTGCCGGTTGCGGCGAATTCGCCTGCGCCTGCGGCGGCGCCGGTGGCGAATCGGCCCGTTGGGGATGCGGCGAACCTGCTCAGGGCGGGCCCGACGGCTCTGAGCGCAGCAAGTGCGGCTGCCCAGCATGCAGGTCCGGCGATTGCGCAA
This sequence comes from Micromonospora sp. CPCC 205546, assembly GCF_036902715.1. Classification (NCBI taxonomy): domain Bacteria; kingdom Bacillati; phylum Actinomycetota; class Actinomycetes; order Micromonosporales; family Micromonosporaceae; genus Micromonospora; species Micromonospora sp. CPCC 205546. The sequence continues at coordinate 12,184 of NZ_JBAKHL010000109.1, read as the reverse complement.
CCAACAGCCCCACCGATTAGCACAGTTCCGACGACGCCAGCCAGTCCGCCGGGGGTTGATTTCCATTCGATGCTGTTGCAGCTTGCTTCGGACAGCCCCAGCATGTGATAGCAAACGTATGAGCCATGCGATGGGTGCTTGGCTGCCCACTCGTACGCGTCGCCCCAGGTGAAGACTCCGTCTGCGTCTTGATAGCCGGTCTGTAGGACATATTCGGGGATGCCTCCGGGGACCTTGGTGACGAGGTGCTCGAAGAATTTGTCCGGCTTGGGCTGGCCGGAGGGCGTGTATTTCGCGCTGCAGCCGTGGCAGCCGTCGTTGTGTCCCTCGTTGTCGATGTAGTTGCCGTACATGTCTTCGTAGTCGGCGCCGTTTTGGCAGTTGTCGTCGGCGCAGGATTTGAGGCCGCTGGGGTCGGACAGGGTGATGGGGCTGTTGTCGGCGTAGGAGTAGCCGTGCCATTGCTGGGGGTTGGCGAGGTCTTGAAGTGGGTCGACGCTGATAAATCTGCCGAGGTTGGGGTCGTATTCGCGGGCGCCGAGGTGGGTCAGGCCGGTGGGGTCTTTGTCGCCGCCGACGAAGCCGAGGGTGTTGGGCCAGGTGGGTGTGGTGCCGCGGGGTTGGCCGTAGGGGTCTTGGCGGCGGGTGGTGACGGCGTGGGTGCTGGCGTTGATGGTGGTGTGTTGGGTGCCTTGGTGGTCGGTGTAGGTCCAGCTGAGGCCGGTGGCGGTGTTGCGGCTGGCGATGAGCTTGTCGCCGAAGATGTAGTAGCGGGTGCCGCTGACGGCGGTGGTGTTGTCGCGGCGGATTTCCTGGCCGGGGAGGTAGAGGGTGGTGCCGGTGGCGTCGCGGCGCAGGAGGCGGTTGCCGTCGGCGTCGTAGATGTTGCTGCCGGCGGTGGGGGCGTTGCCGGAGATGGTGGTGAGGTGGCCTTCGGGGTCCCAGGCGAGGTGTTGGGCTTGGGCGTCGGGTGGGCAGGTGTTGGCGGCGGTGCCGGCGGGGCGGCAGGTCGTGTTGCCGGCGTCGTCATAGCTGTAGTTGGTGACGACGGCGGGGTTGGTGCCTGTGGTGGTGGTGACCTTCGTGACGGCGTGGGGGCGGACTACGTTCGGGCCACCGGTGGGGTGGGTGTAGACGCGTGCGGTGTTGCCGGTGGCGCTGTGGGAGGTTTCTTTGGTGCGGTTACCGACGGCGTCGAAGGTCCAGTCGAGCCAGTAGGGTGCGGGGCCGCCGAGGTTCGCCGTGGTGGGTTCAGTGCCGCAGGGAGTGCTGGTGTTGGGGGTCCAGGCGGAGGTGAGGCGGCGCAGGGTGTCGTAGCGGAAGCACTGGGTCTCGCTGGTGCCGATGTCGGGGGTGTCGGTGATGGTGGTGATGTTGCCGGAGTCGTCGGGGGTGTAGCGGCGGTCGGAGACGGTGCCGGCGGCGCTCTGCGGTTGGATGGTGGTGCGGTTGGCGCGTCGGGTGATGTCGTCGTAGTAGGTGGCGTCTTCGACGTAGAGGCCGCTCGTGGTTTGGCGGCGGGTGATGTTGGGTTCGCCGTACTCGGTGTAGGTCTGCAGTGCGACGTAGGTGCCGGCGAGGCTGGTGGACGTCAGCGATGTCGGTAGGCCGGTGGTGGTGTTGAAGAGGGTTTCGACTTTTTCGTTGGGCAGGCCGCTGGTGACGGTGCTGCCAGTGGCATTGCTGGGGTAGGAGATGCTGGTGGGGGTGCCGTCGTAGGGCGAGTAGCCGTAGCCGTAGGTCCAGGCACCGGACAGGCCGGTGCCTTCGCTGGCCGGAACGATGTAGTTGGTGGTGCTGGGTTGGCCTCGGGGGTTAAAGCCGCCGACCTGCCATTTGTAGATGTTGGTCGAGCCCGGCGGGTCGTAGCGGAACGTTTCGGTGAGCTGGCCCTTGGCTTTGGCCGTGGACCCGGTGTAGAGCTGGTCGTACTTCCACTTCGCGCGCAGGGCTCCGGTCGCGGAGTCGTCGCGGAGTTCGGTCTTGCGGCCGAGGGCGTCGTAGACGTACCAGAGGACTTCCCCGCGGGCGTCGGTGGTTTTCTGGAGTTCGTCGACGTCGTTGTACTCGCTGGTGTGGCTGCCCTTGTCCGGGTCGGTCGTGACGGTCTGTCGACCCTTGATGTCGAACGTGTAGGTCCACTTGTTGCCGACATGGTCGGCGATCTGGGTGAGCTGGTCTTTGCTGTTGTACGTGTACCACGTCGACTGGTAGGGGCCGGTTACGCCCTGGTTGGTGGTGTGTTCCCGGAGCTCGGTGGTGCGGCCCTTGGCGTCGGTGACGGTGGTGGTGGGTGTGCCGCCCTCGGGTGGGGTGACGGCGCTCAGGTCGCCCTCGTGGGTGGTGGTGACACGCCACTTTTCGACGAGGTTGGTGGTCCCGTCGCCGTGCAGGAAGGTTTCCGCGGTGGACCGGTTCGCGTTGTCGTAGGTGGTGCGGACGATGGAGGGAACCGCCCACTCGGGCTTCCACCACAGCGTCCCGGACGGGTTTCCTGCCTCGGGACGGGTGTTGTAGCGGGTGTCGGAGCGGCCGAGCTTGTCGTAGATGGTGTCGTCGACGAGGGTGACGTTCGGGGTCGCGCCGGCGGTTTGGGTCTGGCGGGGCCTCAATAGGCCGTCGAAGATCTGGTAGGTCGTCTTGTAGCCGCCAGCGACGTTGAGGGCTTTCGAGGTGGTGTAGGGGTAGGCATCGCGATTGGGCGCGAAGTGGTATGTGTGCTGGACAGACGGGCTTTCCTCGTGGCCGGTCTTGGCCCATCCGTTGAGCCAGACCCGCCACACTCGGCCGAGCCCGTCGTAGGCGACGTCGGTGACGAGCCCGTTGAGGTCGGTGACCTTCGTGGTGGAGCCCCAGTACGGGTTGAGGGTGGTGGAGCTGGTCCAGTTGTAGGGGGCCGGCTGGGTGGTGGTGACGCCGGTGACCGGCCCGCCGGTGGCGGGGGTGTAGGCGGTGTTAACGACGTTGCCCTTGATGTCGGTGCTGGAGGTGAGCCGCCCGAACGCGTCGAAGGTGCTCTGGCTCGTCGTCTGCCAGGCCGTACCGCTGCCGGTGGTCCAGTCCTTGAGCTGTTCGACCTTGGTGACCGCTCCTGTGGTGGGTGCGGTGTCGGGGCTGGTGGCGCCGTCGTAGTAGGTGCGCGTGTCGGAGATGACGTGTGCGGTGGTGGTGGGTGCGGTGGCGCAGGGCAGCGCGGTGACGGTGGACTGCTTGACGGTGAGTAGGAGGTGCGCGGTGAGGTTGCGGTTGTAAGTGCGGGTCTCGCACTTCTCGTCGCCGGTCGCGGCGATGTCACCGTTGTCCTGGATCTTGTCGACGGTGCCGTAGGTGTCGGAGAACCAGGTTTGGCTGCTGGTGGTGCGCCATCCTCGGGCACCGTCAACACCCAGAGCCGTCGCCTTGTACGTCTTCTGTTCGCGGACGAAGCGGGCGGTGACGGTGTCACCGTTGATGGTGCGGGAGGCGGTGGCTGGCGATCGCCAGGGCACGTTGACGGTCTTGGCGACGGGTTTGGTGTCCGTGCCGTTGTAGATGGTCTGTTCGCGCACCATGCCGGCGAACTGGTCCTCGTCGTACACCGTCTCTGTGCCGAAGGAGGCGGGGACGGTGACGTTGCGGGTGGTGGTGGAGGTCAATCGGTCGCCGTGCATGCCCCGCAGGTAGCGGGTTTCGGTGAGGCTCTGGGCGCCGGGGACGTCACCGACGCGGGTGCGGACGGTGGCGTAGCCGCGGAACTGGTTCCACGTCTTGCGCTTGGGCTCGATCAGGCCGTCGTCGTCGGCGTAGTGCCAGGCGGGTGCGCCGACGTACTCGTAGTAGGTGTACTTCGGCGGTGCCGCGCCGTTGGACAGTGGCACGTCGGATTCGGAGATGTTCTTGACCAGGTATTTGTGCCACCACTCGGTGGTCAGTGCCTCGCCTGCCGGGTCGTCGGGGTCGTTGATGCGGGCCGGGTAGCAGCGCATCGTGTTGTTCGCCGCTGAGGTAGGCAGGTTGGAGGCTGTGCACTCGGGCAGCGAATACTCGACGTCGATCTTGGCGCCGGCTTCGGTGACGATGTAGTCGATGCGTTGCCAGTTGTTGCTGGTGTTGTTTGAGGTGAGGACGCGGTTGGCCATCGACACGGGAGCGAAGGTGACCGGTGGCATCGTCACGGTGGTGCCGACGAGCCCCTGGTGGACGATCTTGTCGAGCCACAGGCCGGCGTGGTCGCTGCCGTCGCCGGCTGCGGGGAACGTGTGGGTGAAGGTCCAGGAGTCGACGTTCTGCCAGTCGGCGGTGGTCTTGGTGGTGTCCCACACCCGGGTGGTGATGTTCGTCAGGCGCTTCGTGGACCAGAAGGTGGGTGAGTAGAGGCCCGGGCAGGACGTGTCGTCGCACTCCTGGTCTTTGGGGGTGTCGGGCCAGTTCGCGTCGACGGTGCAGGAGGTAAGGCAGCGGTCGCCGGTGTTGAACAGCACCTGGGCGGTCGGCGTGATCGACCTGTCGGCGGTACCTCGATCCCACGTGCCGTAGTCGGCGCGCACGAGGGTGCCGCCGCGGGTGTAGGAGGCGTCGTCGGTGTCGTCGATGTTGCGGGCGTACTTGTTGGTTTCCTTGTTGTACCAGTACGACAGGGTGTTGCCGCGGGGGTCGATGACGTAGTCGAGGTTCCATCGCCATGCCTGGTCGCAGAACGAATCGTCGAACGAGGTCTGGCCGCGGCAGGGCTCATCGGAGTGGTTGCCGGCGACGGGCACGGTCCAGGTGGAGTTGGTGGTGCTGCTGTGGCCAGGAAGGCTGTGCTGGCCGAAGAAGTACTGGATGCCGTTCGGGGTGGTGATCTTCCAGTACTCACCGTTGTTGTCGCCGTTGCTGGCGCCGGTGAGCTTCTGCACGCGGGAGCCGTCCTCGTCGCGCGGATGCCAGCCCTTCCCGGTCTCGTAGACGAGTTCGACGCCCTGGCCGTTGAGCAACATCACCGCGTTGTCGGAGCGCCAGCACAGGTCGCCGGTCTTGACGGTGTTGTTGGCCCCGTCCTCCATGTCATCCAGGCACGGGACGTAGCGGCGTTCGATATAGCCAGGCCAGTAGTCGAAACCTTCGCCAACCCAGGAGGGCTGGTTGTTGGTCACCGAGGAACGTCCGTCGACGCTCGCCGACGAATAGGCGACGTGGATCGACGGGGCAAGGCCGCTGATGGCCGGTGGCACCCGAATAGGCTGAGACCAAGAGAAGTTGCCCGACGATCCGCCCGAGCTCCACGTCGATGACGCCTGCAGCGGGGTAGCACCGAAGTTTCCGGACGGCCCTGACGGGCCAGCCGACAGAGCGACCAGGGTACCCGCACTCGCCGTAGTAGCGGCTTGTCCGGGGCTGGCGGGGGTGACGGGCACCTCGGCGGTCACCGTGCCGGTGGCGGTGTCGTTTGACGAGGGCAGCGCGGTGGCAGTGCAGCCGGCCAGGGCACTGTCGGTGACAGCGCAGGCCGGGACCTGCCACAGCCTAAGTCGCGACGCCCAGTCGCCCCCGTAGGCGTTACGGAAGCCCGTGTAGTCCACCGACAGGTTCGTCTTCCCGGGCTTGTCGCCGGCAGCGCCGGCGACCCGCAGGAGTAGGCCGTCGCGCATGGTCGCCGGTGCGGCGTTCCGGTCGAGGACCTGGACCGTCACGGACGACATCGCCGGACTCGCCGTGTCGGAGGCGTGTCCCACCTGTACGGGCAGAGACCCCACGCGCATCAGTCCGGCGCTGCGGGAGCCTGCAGCGGGCAGGGTGACGCTCGCGGTGGCCGGGGCCGGCCAGGAAGGCGCAGGCAAGGCCTCGCGCTTCTGGCTGGTGTGCGGCCACGCCTTGCCCTTGGCGTGGCCGCCGTGGTTGTTCGTCTTGGTGCTCTGCGCGGCGAGGTGCGGGCCAGGCTTGGCCTGGACTGGTTCACTCACCACCATGGAACCGCCGAGTAGCGAGATGGCGACCACACCGGATAGCAGAGCGCGAAGTCGTGTGATGCGGGTGCGGCGTCGGGCGACCGGTCCCGAGCTCATCACCGTTGACGTGAGGTCAAGCATGTGGTCTCCACTGTCCTGCGAAACGATAGCGGTCTGAGCTGAGGCGAAGCTGCTGGTGGGGCAGGGCGGGCTGCCCCACCAGCCGGATTCAGGTGGGGCTAGGGCTCCAGCGGGTCAACGGCCTGCGTCTGGTAGAGGTCGTTGACCTTGGCGGGTGTGAGCACTCCCTGGAAAACGGAGAGGTCGTCTACGCCGCCGTGCAACCAGCCGTTTGCGGCACCGTTGGCGGTGGACCGGCCGACAGTCAGTGGGCCCGTGGCCTGCCATGGAGTCCACGCCGCCTTCACCGTCGTCGTAGTTGCTAGGGCGCCGTCGATGTACAGGCGCAGCTGGCGGTTCTGCGTGTCGAGGACCGCGGCGAGATGATGCCAGGACTCCCCGGGGTCAGATGCCGTGGCGGTGACGCTCGTGGTGTCGGCGGGATTCGTTGCCCCTGGGTTCGCGGGCAAGCTGAACTTCCACGAGCCGACGTCGCTGCTGGTCGCGCCTGGAACGTATTGGAGCAGGAATCCACTGTTGGTGGCGCCGTCTTGCGCGACGATGGTCTGTGTGGCGTCGGTCCGGGCAACCCGTACCCAAGTGGAGACGGTGAAGGACTGATCGGTACGCAGCACCGGGGTGTTCGCCCACGTGTTGTAACTGTTGTCGTCCTCGTCCGTCGTCTGACCCGTGATGAAGGCCGAGCGACCCCACTCCTGGGTGACCTCGCTGTTCTCCTCCTCCTCCGGGAAGTACCGGTTGTCGAGGTGCAGGCCGCGGCCGCGGTTGCCGGCCGTTACGTCGCTGCCTCGCGTCAGGGCCAGATGCCGGTCGAAAGGTCCGCTGTCATCGGCGTCACAACTGAGCGCGCGGTCGGCGACATAACAGGAGTGCGCCGCCTCGAAGTCCCACTGACCGACCTCGGTGGGCGCGAGAATGCCGGGACGATTCATACCGCCGGAGTCGGGGTCAGAGGCGAGCTGGCCGGTGAAGTCATGGCCGACCAGAACACGGTTGTAGACGTGGACGTCGGCGATCTGCCCCGCACCGCTGTTGCTCTGCCCGGCGCCCCATTTGGCGTAGCCGACGTGGAAAGGTCCGGTGGCGTTCCACGTCGAGGTGTGGTTGGTGGTACCAGCCAGCTTGCCGTTGACGTATAGGCGCATCTGCTTCTGGCTGGCGTCGTACACGCCCGACACGTGGGTCCACGTGTTGGTCGCCGCCGGAGCGAGCACGAAGCCACCCTGCGTGCTGGTGCCGTCCGTGTTGTACATCGAGAACGCCCACTGCTTCGGGTTGGGCGTGTAGTACAGGTTGAAACCGTTGGTCACCGCGCCGTCCTGAGACACGATGCTCTTGCAGCATGTGGTGTCAGTGTCGGTTACCCGCACCCACGCGGCAACGCTGAACGACTTGGTGGTGTCCACGACCGGCCCAGCCGTCTGCGCCCGCCGACCCGCCCCCACGAACCCTGCGGTTTGTCCCCCGACCATGCGGGCGTCGCTGTCCCACGTCACGTTGGTAGCCGTCAGTGGTGTGTCCGTCGCGAGCGGCCCGGAACCGTCGGTGTCGCCCAGCAACACCTGCTCGTCCTCCAGGGCAGCGGCCTGGCTGCGCTGAGGATGGGTTTCCAGGTGCCACCGTGCGACCGGTGGGGACGGCTCGGCAATCGTGAATTCTTTGGAGGCGCTGTTTCCGAGATTTCCGGTGGCGTCGATGCTGCGGGCCCAGAAGATGTTCTTCCCGTACTTGTATGCCAGCACAGTGACCGTGGCGGTCTTCACGTAAGGGTTCGTGGGACTGACGACCGCAGGCACTTCGCCGAAGCTGGGCGGCGCGGCGACGGCAGCGAGGATGTCCGGCTTCGCGTCGCCAGTGAAATCACTGACGGTGAACACACCCGCGCCTGGCGGAATGGTGCCCTTGGTAATGCCGGTGGCGTCGAGCCATCCGCCGGTGCCGTTGCCGCGGTGCAGCCGTACCTCACCGGTGGAGTTCAGGCGCACGAGAACATCGGTCTTGCCGTCGCCGGAGAAGTCGCCGCGCCCGAACAGCGCCGCACCACCCCAGCCCGCACCGATGGCCTCCGAGGTGCCCGTAATCCAGCCACCGGTGCCGTTACCGCGAATCATCGACAGGGTGCCGTCGGTCTTGCGCCATAGCACGTCGGGCTTACCGTCGCCGCTGAAGTCACCCGGGGAGAAGATCCAGTTAGCAGTCGAAAAGCCCGTACCGATCTGCACCGAGGTTGCCTGCAGTCCCCCACCGACCGCGCCAGGCCGCATCCACAGGTTCTGCGTGGCGGCGTCACGGTAGAGCAGGTCCGGCGCCCCGTCCCCGGTGAAATCGCCAGGAGAGAACAGGAACTGAGCCGTCGACCAGTTCGCCCCGTCCAAGAACTCAGGTGCACCGAGGAAACCGCCCGATCCGTTGCCCTTCGCGATCTCAAGTCGGGAGGTTTCTGGCCTGCGGAGGACGACGTCGGGCTTGCTGTCGCCGGAAAGGTCCCCGGGACTGAAGACCGTACCGTCGGTGTACCAGGCCGACGCCGCGTCGGTGAACGTCGCGGAGAACCCGCCAAGGCCATCGCCGGGGTAGGAACGCAGGCCGTACAGGACAGCCGGCGGGCCCGTGAAGCTGTACCGGAACTTTGCGACGTCAGGAACGGTGGTGGCCCCAGCGGTGGGCGTGGAGATGGTGAAGCTGATCGGCTCCCCCGGGCCGGGCCCCTCGTCCGGAGGCGTGAAAGTGGGCGGCGTGATGACCGGCGCGTCCGGCACAGACGTGTCGACAGCGAACTGGCACCATTCGGCGGACCACCCGCTCCACTGCCAGTAGGGAGCTGGATCCCTGGCTGTCACACGAAACGCGTAGCTCTTGCCCGAGACCACGGTCACCGCGGCGGTCGTGCCCCGACCGTTCGCCGGTGCGGGTGCCGTCGCGGGCGGCGGCTTGCGTGTCGGGTAAGTATCGGTCACCGCCTGCATCCCGGCAGCCGGCACCTCGATCCACTCGTACGTCCCCGTCAACGTCTGCCCCGAGTCCGCATCCGGGTAGACGGCAGACAAGGTCGGGGTCGTGGTGCCGATACTCACCCCGTCGCTGGGACAGTCCACCCCAGCCACCTGCAGCTTGATCGGCTTACCCGGCCTCGAGTCGTAGTCCACAACCAGCTTCGCGCTCGCGGGCCGGAACTTCTTCCACCGCTCCTGCTCCGACTCGTACTGCCCGGCGTCGTTGCAGGCACAGAAACCGACCGTGATCGTGTTCCACTTGCCCGTCGCCGCCGTCTGCACCTGCGAGGTGACCGTCGCGCCGGTGAAGTTCATGTCCATGTCGGCCTGCGGCGAGTCCGAGCACCCGCCGGCCTTGTTGGCGTGCCCATCCGCGCCGTCGAGCCAAGTCTTCAACGCCATGCCCGTCCAGGACGCCTTCATCGTCGCGTTGATCGCAGGCGTCAAGTACATGTGCGCCGGCGAGTCGCCGCACGAGTAGGAGTGGTACAGCTTCATCTGCACGTACGCCGACTCGATGTGCTTACCGCTCAACGACACCGTGCCGTTGGTCATCGGGAACGTGAAGAAGGAACGGAACTTCGCCCCGACACACGGACCCTCCGGGCTGTAACCCACCCGTGCCATCGTGTAGTCAGTGTTGGTGCAGTTGTTGCTGGTCGCGTACGCCCACTTTGCTTTCGCTACCGACCATGCCGGGTCGATGAAGATCGGGAACGTCACCTCGTCGGAGGCGAGCAGGCTCGAGTCGGGAATGATCTCCAGATCGCCGGTCTCCGTCACCGCGGTGACCACTTCCCCGCTCAGTGCTCCGTCGCCCGCGACAAGCGTCGAGGATCGCGCGGCAGATGAGCCCGAGCTGGCGGAACCGCTTGAGTCCCACATCCGTGCCGGATCGGTGCGGGCAACCACCGTCGCCCCGGCAGTGGCCTGAAGTGACCCATCCGGCTGAGCTGCCAGCTCGATGTCACCACCAACCGGGAACGTGATCTTTCGGATCGCGGGGTTGGCCGCCGCCTGGGCGGACTTCACCACCAAGACGTGCGTGAAGCCCGTGTGGGTGGCATGCACCACGAGGTCCACGTCCGGGAACACACCTGGATAGGTGGCCCCGTCCCCAGACAGAACCGGAACCGGAAGCGCGCCCGGCCACGACAACTGCAACACCTTGCCGGACCGCCGCAAGGTCACCAACGGACCCGTTCCGCCACCGGAGAACGCCACGTCCGCCACCGAGACCGCCGGCGCGACCAAACCATCCGCGCCGGCCTGCAGCGTCAAATCGACATCCGCCCACGAGCCGTCATCCTGACGCGCACGCTGCGGCACCACCGCCGACTCGAACGACAACCGACCGTCCGGCTGCGCCACCACCTGCGTGTACTCCGAACGAGAAGCCTCCACCGCAACAGGTGCGCCACACGCCGCCGCCGAGGCAAGCGCCTGCGCCTCGGTCGCCGCAGACTCACCACACGGCGGAGAAGCCGCGACGGCAGGCGACGTCGACACACTTGGCACCACCACTGCGGCAGCAAGCAGGAGCGACCACGTCGCCGCTAACGCCATCCACCGACGGCACCAGGACAACCTGCCGTCAGCACTACCAAGGCATGTCCCGCCCTCATCGACTTCGACGGGTGTCAGGCCACCTACACGGTCCAGCACGGCGCCTCCCAGACACCCACACGATCAAGCGAAGCGGGACTGTATCGGAACCCGTAACCGGCGGCTATCCCCTCGTTACACCGCCACCCAGCCGAGGAGCTGCGCAGCTAGATGACCGGTGGGCAGGCACCTTCACGGGGCAGCCATATTGAACTGCTTTGATCACAAGGAGCAACGACCCAAGGAAGCACCGAAATAACCCAGAGTGCTTGCACGGTAACGAATAGTCATTACGGCTGTGATCATTGCAACAGCGCACCCGCCTGGCTGCAGGCGCCTTCGTCAGCCAGTGCTGGCCGTCAGACGGTATGCGCAGGCCAGTCATCGAACGTCTGCTCCGCGCGCTGCGGTACCGCCCACTCTGGCACCGTCCAGGGCCATCCGTACCGCCGCACGCTCCGGAGTCCACAACCCGCAGCAGTCCCGCCTGCGCTGAACCTGCCAGACCCGTGACGGCGCCACGGATGCGGGAAGACTGCGGATGGCTGATGGCCCGCCGACGCCGATCCACCTAACGAAGGTGCTGGACGGTCTCTCCGAGAACGCGGCCCTGCCGGCCGAGTTGGTCCGCCGGATGGTGAGCTACCGGCTCGCTTTCGGCCACGTCGCCAAACGCGCCCACCTGACCCCGGACGTGATCGAGGAAATCCTCGCCTCGGGCCATCACTGGCTGCTGAACTTCGCTCGCGCTCAACCGCCAACTGCCGCACGCCGTCCGGATGCGGCTGGCCGCCCACACCGATCCCGCCATCCGAGCCGCCCTGGTGGTGGACGCCCGTGACGCGCCCCGCGAGTTGTACGAGCGACTCATCGACGATCCGGACAACACAGGTACGGGAACACCTCGCCGAACGCGAATACGTACCGGCCGATCTGCTCGCCCGGATCGCCCGGATCGCCCGGGACCCTGACCCAGAGGTCCGGGCCACGCTCGCGCACTGGTGGACGCCGGCCTCCGAGGCTGTTCGGCGGATCCTGCTCACCGACCCCGTAGACGAGGTCCGTGCGACGGCCTGCTCGACCTACTACGCGGCTGCCACACCCGGTGCCGCCGCCCGACCTCCTGGAGGGACTGCTCGCCGGTCCGGCCTCCCGCGCCGGAGCCGCTGGCTCACCAGCTTGGGTGCATCACGAGGCCTTACGGAACTGGATCCGCCCAGGACGAGGCCGACCGCGGTCAGCGTGACTACCGGCCCACGACCTTGGAGGTGGAGGAGTTGCGTCGGCTGCGGCGGGAGAACGCCGAGATGAAGCGGGCCAACGAGATCCTGAAGGCCGCGTCGGCTTTGCTGCATGGCCCGCCGATTCTGGCCCAAGCCGACACCGCGCTCATCGAACTACTCAGAAGGTAGTCCCGAGCCAGGCCGACGTCGACCTCTCCACCGAAGTGGGCTTCCCCCTGAGATGTGGACACCCTGAGACTGGATGTTGGTCCAGAGGAAGGGGTGTCCCCGTTGGGGCGTCCATCGAAGTACACAG
>NZ_JBAKHL010000108.1:0-15272 GCF_036902715.1 Micromonospora sp. CPCC 205546 | reverse complement strand
CCGGGGACTGGGTCGACCCGGCGTCGATGACGGCGGACTACTGGTACGACAACCTGCGGCAGACCGTGCAGTTCGACCCGGCCGTCCGCGTCGCCATCGAGGCGGGGCACACCACGTTCGTGGAGATCTCCCCGCATCCGGTGTTGACCATGCCGGTGACGGCGATCCTCGACGACACCGGCGCGACCGGGCACACCCTGGGCAGCCTGCGGCGGGGCGACGACGACGCGACGCGGCTGCTGACGAACCTCGCCACCGCGCACACCATCGGCCTGCCCGTCGACCTGACGGCCGTGCTGGGCCGGACCGACACCGTCGCGCTGCCCACCTACGCCTTCGAGCGGGGACGCTTCTGGCTGGAGGCGCCCGCGCACCGGGTACGCGACGTCGGCTCCGCCGGCCTGCGGGACACCGACCACCCGCTGCTCAGCGCGGCCGTACCCGTCGCCGACGACCGGACGGTGGTGCTGACCGGGCGACTGTCGGTGCGTACCCACCCGTGGCTGGCCGACCACGCCGTCGGCGGGACGGTGATCGTCCCCGGCACCGGCCTCGTCGACATGGTGGTCCGGGCCGGCGACGAGGTCGACGCCGCACAGGTGGGCGACCTGACGCTGATCAACCCGCTGGTGCTCCCGCCCGCCGGCGCGGTGCAGGTGCAGGTACGCGTGGGCCCGCCCGGCGACACCGGCGAGCGGAGCGTCACCGTGCACTCCCGCCCCGAGGAGGACGCCGACGCCGAGTGGACCCGGCACGCCGAGGGCCTGCTGCTGGCGCACCTGCCCGCGCCGAGCGCCGTACCGGGGCAGTGGCCGCCAGCCGCCGCCGTCGAGGTCGGCCTCGACCTCGACGCCTGGTACGCGCAGATGGCCGAGGACGGCCTCGGCTACGGCCCCGCCTTCCGGGGCCTGCGCCGGGTGTGGCGCGGCGACGGCGAGGTCTACGCCGAGGTGGTCCTCCCCGAGGCGGCCAGCGCCGACGCGTCCCGCTTCGGGCTGCACCCCGCCCTGTTCGACGCGGCCCTGCAGGCCAGCGGGGTCACCGCCCTGCTCGGCGACCCGGCGGACACCTCCGGTGCGGGCTGGATGCCGTTCGCCTTCCGCGCGGTCGCCCTGCACGCCCACGGCGCCACCCGGCTGCGGGCGCGGCTGCGGTCGCTCGGCCCGGACACGGTCGCGGTCACGCTCGCCGACACCGCCGGGCAGCCGGTCGCCACCGTCGAGTCGCTGACGTTCCGCCCGGTCGCCGCGGGCCGGGCCGACGAGGCCGCCGCCCTGCGCCGCACCTCGGTGTTCCACCTGGACTGGACGCCGCTGCCGCGCACCGACGCGGCGGCGGGGGAGCTGGTCCGCTGGGCGCTGCTCGGCGACGACACCCTCGGCCTGGGCGGGGCGCTCACCGCCGCCGGACACCCGGTGCGGGCCCACGCCGACCTGGCCGCCCTGGTCGCGGCGGTCGGGGAGTCCGGGGACGTACCCGATGTGGTGCTGGACCTGCGCTCCGGCGCGGAGCCGGACCCGCAGCGGGCCGGCGCGGCCGCGCACGACGCGGCCCGCGACGCGCTCGCGCTCGCGCAGCAGTGGTTGGGCGAGCCCCGGCTGGAGCGGTCCCGGCTGGTCCTGCACACCCGGGGCGCGGTCGGCGCCGCCCCGGGCGAGGCCCCCCGGGACCTGGCCCGGGCGAGCCTGTGGGGCCTGGTGCGCTCGGCGCAGTCCGAGCACCCCGGCCGGTTCACCCTGCTCGACACCGACGACGCCGCCGCCTCCCTGGCGGCGGTCCCGGCGGCCGTCGCCTGCGGCGAGCCGCAACTCGCGCTGCGCGACGGCGCGTTGCTCGTGCCCCGGCTGGCCCGGGCGCGCGACGCCGGGGTTCTGCCGCTGCCCGCCGACGAGGTGCCGTGGCGCCTCGACGTCACCGAGAAGGGCACGCTGGAGAACCTGGCCCTGCTGCCCGCCCCCCGCGAGACCGGGGAGCTGCCGGCGGGCCACGTGCTGGTCGGGATGCGCGCCTCCGGGCTGAACTTCCGCGACGTGGTGCTGGCCCTCGGCATGGTCCCCGACCAGGAGGTGCTGGGCAACGAGGGCGCCGGCATGGTGCTCGGCGTGGGAGCGGGGGTCACCGACCTCGCCCCCGGCGACCGGGTGATGGGCATCTTCTCCGGCTCGTTCTCCTCGGTCGCGGTCACCGACCGCAGGCTGCTCACCCGCATCCCCGACGGCTGGTCCTACACCGACGCCGCCGCCGTGCCCGTGGTCTTCCTGACCGCCTGGTACGGCCTGGTCGAGCTGGCCCGGCTGCGCGCCGGGGAGTCCGTGCTCGTCCACGCCGCGGCCGGCGGCGTCGGCATGGCAGCCGTGCAGATCGCCCGCCACCTCGGCGCGGAGGTCTACGGCACGGCCAGCCCCGGCAAGTGGCCGGCGCTGCGCGCCACCGGCTTCGACGACGCGCACCTCGCCTCCTCCCGCAGCCTCGACTTCGCCGGGGAGTTCGCCCGCCGCACCGGCGGGCGGGGGGTCGACGTGGTGCTCAACGCGCTCAGCGGCGAGTTCGTCGACGCGTCGCTGGGGCTGCTCGCCGACGGTGGCCGGTTCGTCGAGATGGGCAAGACCGACAAGCGGGACCCGCAGCGGGTCGCCGCCGCCCACCCGGGTGTCAGCTACCAGGTCTTCGACCTCATCGAGGCCGGCCCGCAGAAGATCGGCGCGATGCTGGGTGAGCTGATGGCGCTCTTCGCCGGCGGGGCGCTGCGGCCGCTGCCCCGGCGCACGTGGGACGTCCGGCGCGCCCCCGAGGCGTTCCGGTTCCTCAGCCAGGCCCGGCACGTCGGCAAGCTGGCGCTGAGCATCCCGCAGGCGTCCCGGCTCGACGGCACGGTCCTGGTCTCCGGGGCGACCGGCACCCTCGGCGCGCTGCTCTGCCGCCACCTGGTCACCGCGCACGACGCCCGGCAGCTGCTCCTGGTCAGCCGGCGCGGCCCGGACGCGGAGGGCGCCGACGAGCTGCTCGCCGACCTCAAGGCCCTCGGCGCGGACGTGTCGATCGTCGCCGCCGACCTGGCCGACCCCGACGCCGTCGCGGACGTGTTGTCCATGGTGGACCCCCGGTATCCGCTGCGGGCGGTCGTGCACGCCGCCGGCGTCCTCGACGACGCCACCGTCGAGTCGCTCACCCCCGAGCGCCTCGACGCGGTGCTGCGGCCCAAGGTCGACGTGGCCTGGAACCTGCACCGGGCCACCCTCGGCCACGAGCTGAGCGCGTTCGTGCTCTTCTCCGCCGCCGCCGGCGTGTTCGGCGGCCCCGGACAGGGCAACTACGCCGCCGGCAACGCGTTCCTCGACGCCCTCGCCGAGCACCGGCGGGCCCTCGGCCTGCCGGCGGTCGCGCTCGCCTGGGGCCGCTGGGCCCAGGCCAGCGGCATGACCGGGCACCTCGACTCGGCCGACATCCGCCGCCTCGACCGGGGCGGCATGGCCGCCCTGTCCGACGACGAGGGCCTCGCCCTGTTCGACGCGGTGTGGCGTTCGGAGCGGGCGACCCTGATGCCCGCCAAGATCGTCACCGGAGTGGCGGCGCCCGGGTCGCCCGTCCACCCGCTGCTGACGAACCTGGTCCGCGCCGCCGGGCGCCGGGTCGCGGCCGGCGAGGCCGCCGACGGGCAGGCGTACGCCGAGACCCTGCGCGCCCTGCCCGACGACAAGCGGGTACGCGCCCTGCGTGACCTGGTGCTGTCGCACGTGGCGGTCGTCCTCGGCCACGGTGACCCGGCCGGCATCGAGCCGACCCGCGCCTTCCGGGAACTCGGCTTCGACTCGCTCACCGCGGTCGAGCTGCGCAACCGGCTCGGCGCGGCCACCGGGCTGCGGCTGCCGGCGACGTTGGTCTTCGACAACCCGACGCCGGAGGCGCTCGCCGCCCACCTGGCCGGGCAGTTCGCCCCGGCGACCCCGGTGGGGGAGACGTCGACGGCGGGCCGGGAACTCGACCGGCTGGAGGCGGCGCTCGTCGGGCTCGAACCGACCGACGACGAGTTCCGCCGGATCACCGACCGGCTGCACGGCCTGCTGGACCGGCTGACCGAGCGGCAGGCGGACGCGGACGGCGACGACGACGACCTGGAGTCGGCCACCGCCGAGAACATCTTCGACCTGATCGACCGCGAGCTGGAGACGTCGTGACCACCAGCCGCAACGACATCGGCATGCCGAGTGAGGTAGGTCCACGGTGAGCAACGAGGACGAGAAGTACGTCGAGTACCTGAAGCGTACGACCTCGGAGCTGCGGCGTACCCGGCGGCGGCTGCGCGAGCTGGAGGCCCGGGACGCCGAGCCCATCGCCATCGTGGCGATGAGCTGCCGCTACCCCGGTGGCGTCGACAGCCCCGAGGCGTTGTGGCAGCTCGTGCGCGACGGCGGCGACGGGATCGGGCCGTTCCCCGCCGACCGGGGCTGGGACCTGGACCGCCTCTTCCACCCCGACCCCGACCACCCCGGCACCAGCTACGTGCGCGAGGGCGGCTTCGTCTACGGCGCCGCCGACTTCGACGCCGACCTGTTCGGCATCTCGCCCCGCGAGGCGGTCGCCATGGACCCGCAGCAGCGGCTGCTGCTGGAGACCTCCTGGGAGGCGTTCGAGCGGGCCGGGCTGCCGCTGCCGGCGGTCCGGGGCAGCCGTACCGGCGTCTTCGTCGGGGCGTCCTCGCACGGCTACGACGGCATGATGGCGCAGGCCGAGAACGGCGAGGGGCACCTGCTCACCGGCAACGCCACCAGCGTCATCTCCGGGCGCGTCGCGTACACCCTCGGGCTGGAGGGGCCGGCGGTCACCGTCGACACCGCCTGCTCGTCCTCGCTGGTCGCCATCCACCTGGCCGCGCAGGCCCTGCGCAACGGCGACTGCGAGCTGGCGCTGGCCGGCGGCGTGACGGTGATGCCCACCCCGGCGGTCTTCGTCGGCTTCAGCCGGCAACGGGGCCTCGCCGCCGACGGCCGGTGCAAGGCGTTCGCCGCCGGCGCGGACGGCACCTCCTGGTCCGAGGGCATCGGCATGCTGCTGCTCACCCGGCTCTCCGACGCGCAGCGGCACGGACACCCGATCCTCGCCGTGGTGCGGGGCAGCGCGGTGAACCAGGACGGCGCGTCCAACGGGCTCAGCGCCCCGCACGGCCCCTCCCAGGTCCGCGTCATCCGCCAGGCCCTGGCCAACGCCCGGCTCACCCCCGAGCAGGTGGACGTGGTGGAGGCGCACGGCACCGGCACCCGGCTCGGCGACCCGATCGAGGCGCAGGCGCTGCTCGCCACGTACGGGCAGGACCGCGACGACGCCGCGCCGCTGCTGCTCGGCTCGGTCAAGTCGAACATCGGCCACACCCAGGCCGCCGCCGGCGTGGCCGGCGTGATCAAGATGGTGATGGCGATGAGGCAGGGCGTCGTGCCGCCGACGCTGCACGTCGACGAGCCGTCCCCGCACATCGACTGGACCGCCGGGGCGGTCACCCTCGCCACCGCCGCCACACCGTGGCCCGCCGTGGACCGGCCCCGCCGGGCCGCGGTGTCCTCGTTCGGGGTGTCCGGCACCAACGCGCACACCATCATCGAGCAGGCCCCGGCCCCGGCCGACGCGGACGCCGAGCCCGCGCCGACCGCGCCGGCGGACCGCGCGGTCGTCCCGGTGCTGCTCTCCGCCCGCTCCGACGCCGCCCTCGCCGCCCAGGCCGGCCGCTGGGCCGCCCGGCTCGCCACCGACGACGCCCTGCGCCCGCTCGACGTGGCCTTCTCGTCGGTCACCGCCCGCTCCACCCTGGACCGCCGCGCCGTGGTGTCGGCGACCGGCCGCGACGACCTGCTCGCCGGGCTGCGCGCCCTCGCCGCCGGGGAACCGGCCGGCACCGTCGTCGCCGGCGCCGGGTCGTCGCGCGGCCAGCTCGCGGTGCTCTTCTCCGGCCAGGGCGCGCAGCGCGCCGGCATGGGCCGCGAGCTGTACGCGGAGTTCCCCGTCTTCGCCGCCGCGCTCGACGAGGTGTGCGGGTACCTGGACCGGGCCCTGCCGCGCCCCCTGCGCGAGGTGCTCTTCGCCGTCGACGGATCGGCCGACGCCGAGCTGCTGGACCGGACGGTGTTCACCCAGGCCGGCCTGTTCGCCGTCGAGGTGGCGCTGTTCCGCCTCGTCGAGTCCTTCGGCATCGCCCCCGACCTGGTCGCCGGCCACTCGATCGGCGAGGTCACCGCCGCGTACGTCGCCGGGGTGCTGTCGCTGGAGCACGCCTGCGCGCTGGTGGCGGCGCGGGGCCGGCTGATGCAGGCGCTGCCGGCCGGCGGCGGGATGCTGGCCGTCGCCGCCGCGGAGGCCGACGTGCTGGCCACGCTGGACGGGCTCGCCGACGTGGGGATCGCCGCGGTCAACGGGCCGGCCTCGGTGGTGGTCTCCGGCGCCGTGGACGCGCTCGACGAGGTGGAGCGGCTCTGGCGGGAGCGGGGCGTACGCACGCGCCGGCTCACGGTCAGCCACGCGTTCCACAGCCCGCTGATGGAGCCGATGCTCGCCAGGTTCCGCGCGGTGCTCGACAGGCTGGAGTTCGCCGCGCCGTCGCTGCCCGTGGTGTCGAACGTGACCGGGGCGCTGGCCGACGCCGACGAGATCCGCACCGCCGACTACTGGGTGCGTCACGTGCGCGAGGCCGTGCGCTTCGCCGACGGCGTCACCGCGTTGCGGGCCGCCGGGGCGGACACGTTCCTGGAGATCGGCCCGCGCAGCGTACTGACCGCCATGGTCGTCGACGCGCTGCCGGGCGTCGACGGGGTGCTCGCCGTGCCGGCGCAGCGCGGCGACCGGCCCGAGGTGCACGGGCTGCTGGCCGGTCTGGCCGAGCTGCACGCGCACGGGGTGGTGGTGGACTGGCGGCCGTGGTTCGCCGACACCGGCGCCCGGCGGGTGGACCTGCCCACGTACGCCTTCCAGCACCAGCGCTACTGGCCCGAGGTCGGCGACGCCACCGGGGCGGCCGCGCCGGGAGACACCGCCGAGGGCGACTTCTGGGCGGCGGTGGAGCGCGGGGACCTGACCGGGGTCGCCGCGCACCTGGCCGTGCAGGACGACCCGGCGGCGGTCGAGGCCCTCGCCCCGGCCGTACCGGTGCTGTCGTCGTGGCGGCGGGCCCGGCAACGCGACGCCGTGGTGGACGGCTGGTCGTACCGGGTCGACTGGGAGCCGGTACGCCCCGCCGCCGCGCCGTCGCTGACCGGCCGCTGGCTGGTCGTGACCGCCGACGCGGACGATGCCGGGGTGGCCGGCACGCTGACCGGCGCGGGCGCCCACGTCGACGCCCTGACCGTCGCCCCCGGCACCGCCCGCGCGGAGCTGACCGAACTGCTGCGCCGCCACGGCGACCAGGGCTGGAGCGGGGTGCTCTGCGTGCCGCCCGCATCCGATCGGGCGTTGCCGGACGCCCCGGCCGTCTCCGCCGGCGCCGCGCTCCTGCTCACCCTCACCCAGGCGCTCGCCGACGCCGGCCTGCCCGGCCGGCTCTGGTGCCTGACCAGGGGCGCCGTCGGCGTCGGCGGCGGCGAGACCGTCGCCGACCCGTGGCCCGCCCTGGCCTGGGGCCTGGGTCGGGTCGTCGCCCTCGAACAGCCGGACCGCTGGGGCGGCCTGGTCGACCTGCCGGCCCGCGTCGACCGGACCACCGCGGACGCGCTGCTCGCCGTCCTCGCCGACGGCGGCCACGACCAGGTGGCGATCCGCCCGCAGGGCCTCTTCGGCCGGCGGCTGGTGCCGGCCGCGCCGCCGGCCGGGTCGGGTTGGCGGCCCGCCGGGACGGTGCTGGTGACCGGTGGTACGGGTGCGCTGGGTCGGCACGTGGCCCGCTGGCTGCTGGCCAACGGGGCGGGCGAGGTGGTGCTCGCCTCGCGGCGGGGTGCGGCGGCGCCGGGCGCGGCCGAGCTGGTCGACGAGTCGGGTGCGGTGCGGGTGGTGGCGTGTGACGTCACCGACCGGGCGGCGGTCGACGCGCTGGTGGCCGGGCTGCCGGAGCTGACCGCCGTCGTGCACACCGCCGGCGTGGTCGACGACGGCGTCCTCGACGGGCTCGACCTGGCCCGGATGCAGAGCGTCCTCGACGCCAAGGTCCGCGCCGCCCGGGTGCTGCACGAGGCCACCGCCGACCGCGACCTCGACGCGTTCGTGCTCTTCTCCTCCCTCGCCGGGGTCATCGGCAGCGCCGGACAGGGCAACTACGCGGCGGCGAACGCGTACCTCGACGCGTTCGCGGCCTGGCGCCGCGGCCAGGGCCTGCCGGGCACCGCCATCGCCTGGGGCGCCTGGGCCGAGGACGGCATGGCCGCGGCGCTGACCGCCCGGCTCGCCCGGGGCGGGGTCAACGCGCTCCCCGTCGCCGAGGCCGTCACCGCCCTCGGCCGACTGGTCAACACCGCCGAGCCGGCGGTCACCGTCGCCGACGTCGACTGGGGACGCCTCGCCGCCTCCTGGGGGCGGCCGACGCCACTGATCGCCGCCCTGCCCGGGGTGCCCGCCGTGCCCACCGGTCCCGCCCGCGCCGTGGTCGTCGGCCGGTCCCTGCCGCAGCTCGCCGACCTGGTCCGTACGCAGGCCGCCGTGGTGCTCGGCTACCCGGCCGGCCAGCCGCTGCCCGAGCGCACCTTCCGCGACCTCGGCTTCGACTCGCTGACCGCCGTCGAGCTGCGCAACCGGCTCACCGCCGAGACCGGCATGACGCTGCCCGCCACGCTGGTCTTCGACCACCCCACGGTCGCCGAACTCGCCGCCCACCTGCACGGCCTCACCGCCGGGCACACCGCCGACGAGGTGGTCGCCGACGGCGTGGGCCGCGACCGCGAGCCGATCGCCATCGTCGCGATGAGCTGCCGCTTCCCCGGCGGCGTCGCCTCGCCCGAGCAGCTCTGGGACCTCGTCGCCACCGGCACCGACGCGATGAGCCTGATGCCCGGCGAGCGCGGCTGGAACCTCGCCGAGCTGTACCACCCAGACCCCGAGCACCTCGGCACCAGCTACGTGCGCGAGGGCGGCTTCGTCGCCGGGGCCGGCGAGTTCGACCCGGCCTTCTTCGGCATCAGCCCCCGCGAGGCCCTCGCCATGGACCCGCAGCAGCGGCTGCTGCTGGAGGCCACCTGGGAGGCGTTCGAGCGGGCCCGGATCGACCCGACCGCCCTGCGCGGCAGCCGCACCGGCGTGTACGTGGGCACCAACGGCCAGGACTACGGCTCGTTGCTGATGGCCGCCGGGGACGTCGACGAGAACTACCTCGCCACCGGCACCTCCGCCAGCGTCATCTCCGGCCGGCTGGCGTACACCTTCGGGCTGCACGGCCCGGCGGTCACCGTCGACACCGCCTGCTCGTCGTCGCTGGTCGCGATGCACCTGGCCGCGCAGGCCCTCCAGACGGGGGAGTGCGACCTCGCCCTGGCCGGCGGCGCCACCGTGATGGCCACCCCCGGCATCTTCGTCGGCTTCTCCCGCCAGCGCGGCCTCGCCGCGGACGGCCGCTGCAAGCCGTTCGCCGGGGCCGCCGACGGCACCGGCTGGGGCGAGGGCGTCGGCCTGCTGGTGCTCCAGCGCCTCTCCGACGCCCGCCGCGACGGCAACCCGGTCCTCGCCGTGCTGCGCGGCAGCGCCGTCAACCAGGACGGCGCCTCCAACGGCCTCACCGCCCCCAACGGCCCCGCCCAGCAGCGGGTGATCCGGCAGGCGCTCGCCAACGCCGGCCTCACCGCCGGGCAGGTGGACGTCGTCGAGGCGCACGGCACCGGCACCACGCTCGGCGACCCCATCGAGGCGCAGGCGCTCATCGCCACCTACGGGCAGGACCGCCCCGCCGACCGGCCGCTCTGGCTCGGCTCGATCAAGTCGAACATCGGGCACACCCAGGCGGCGGCGGGCGTGGCCGGGGTGATGAAGATGGTCCTGGCCATGCGGCACGGGGTGCTGCCGCCCACCCTGCACGTGGACGAGCCCACCCCGCACGTCGACTGGAGCGCCGGCAGCGTCGAGCTGCTCACCTCCGCCCGGCCGTGGGAACCGGCCGACGGCGTACGCCGCGCCGCCGTCTCCTCGTTCGGCATCAGCGGCACCAACGTGCACACCATCCTCGAACAGGCCCCCGCCGCCGAGCCGGAGTCCGAGCCGGTGACCGGCGGGCCGGCCGGGGAACTGCCCTGGGTGCTCTCCGGGCGCACCGTCGACGCCCTGACCGCCCGCACCCGGGACCTGCGCGACCACCTCGACCTCGTCGACGACGGCGAACTCGCCGACGTCAGCTGGTCGCTGGCCGCCACCCGCGCGTCGCACGACCACCGGGCCGTCGTCTTCGCCGCCGACCGGGACGACCTCACCGCCTCCCTCGACGCGCTCGCCGCCGGCCGACCCACCCCGCAGACCGTCACGCGTGCCCCCGGCACGCCGGGCGAGGTGGCCTTCGTCTTCCCCGGCCAGGGCTCCCAGTGGGTCGGCATGGCCGCCGAACTCCTCGACACCGCCCCGGTCTTCGCGGAGAAGTTCGCCGCCTGCGCCGAGGCGCTGCGCCCGTACGTCGACTGGTCGCCGACCGACGTGGTACGCGGCGCGCCCGACGCCCCGTCGCTGGAGCGGGTCGACGTCGTGCAGCCCACCCTGTTCGCGGTCAGCGTCTCGCTCGCCGCGCTCTGGGAGTCGTACGGGGTGCGTCCCGCCGCCGTCGTCGGCCACTCCCAGGGCGAGATCGCCGCCGCGTACGTCGCCGGCGGCCTCACCCTGGACGACGCGGCGGCCGTGGTCGCCCTGCGCAGCCGGATCATCGCCGGCATCGCCGGGGACGGCGGCATGGTCTCGGTCGCCACCACCGCCGACGAGGCCACCGCGACGATCACCCGCTGGTCCGGCCGGGTCGCCCTGGCCGCCGTCAACGGACCCACCTCCGTCGTGGTCTCCGGCGACAGCGCCGCCCTCGACGAGCTGGTCGCCCACTACGAGTCCCGCGAGGTGCGGGTGCGCCGCGTCCCGGTGGACTACGCCTCCCACTCCGCCCACGTCGAGCAGTTGCGCGAGCAGCTCCTCGAACTGCTCGCCGGGCTGCGGCCCCGCACCGGCGAGGTCCGGTTCCGCTCCACCGTCGAGGGGGACTGGCTCGACACCGCCGCCCTCGACGCCGACTACTGGTACCGCAACCTGCGGCAGACCGTCCGCTTCGACGAGGCGGTGCGCAGCCTCGTCGCCGGCGGCTACCACACCTTCGTCGAGGTCAGCGCCCACCCGGTGCTGACCATGGCCGTGCAGGAGAGCGTCGAACTGGCCGCCGCCGACCCGGACGCGGTCACCGTCACCGGCAGCCTCCGCCGGGGCGAGGGCGGCCTCGGCCGCTTCCTGCGCGCCCTGGCCGAGGTCTGGACCGGGGGTACGCAGGTCGACTGGCGGCCCGCGTTCACGGGCCTCGCCGGGCGTCGCCACGACCTGCCCACGTACCCGTTCCAGCGGCAGCTCTACTGGCCGCAGCCGTCCGCCGCGCCGGCCCCGGCCGCCGGCGTCGCCGGCCCCGTGGCCGACGACGAGGTCGACGCCCGGTTCTGGGCGGCCGTCGAGGCGGAGGACCTGGCCGCGCTCACCGCCGAGCTCGCCACCGCGACCGAGTCGGAGCCCGTGCCGGACGCGGCGTTCGCCGACGTGCTGCCGGTCCTCGCCGCCTGGCGCCGCCGGCACCGCGACCAGGCCACCGTGGACTCCTGGCGGTACCGGGACAGCTGGACGCCGATCGCCGGCGACACCCCGGGTGAGCCCACCGTCACCGGCACCTGGTGGCTGGTCACCGGCCCCGACGACACCGGCGCGGCCGAGGCCGCCTTCTGCCGGGAGACGGTGCAGCGGTACGGCGGCAGCGTCGTACCGCTGGTGCTGGACGCCGACCGCACCGACCGCGCGGCGCTCGCCGCCCGGCTGCGCGACCTCGCCGACGGCGGCGCGCCCGCCGGGATCGTGTCGCTGCTGCCGCTCGACGAGGCACCCGCCCCGGCGCACCCGTCCGTGCCGGTCGGCTTCGCCGGCACCGTGACCCTCGTGCAGGCCCTCGGCGACGCCGCCGTCCGCGCACCGCTGTGGTGCCTCACCCGGGGCGCCGTCGCCACCGGCCCCGCCGACCCGCTGCCGCACCCGCTGCAGCAGCTCACCTGGGGCTTCGGCCGGGTCGCCGCGCTCGAGCACCCCGACCGTTGGGGCGGCCTCGTGGACCTCCCCGACGAGCTGGACGAGGCGGCCGGCCGCCGGCTGGTCCGCGTCCTCGCCGGCACCGACGGGGAGGACCAGGTCGCGCTGCGCTGGGCCGGCGCGTTCGGCCGGCGACTGTTGCATGCCCCGCTCGGCGACACCCCCGCGCCGCGCACCTGGCGGCCCTCCGGCACCGCCCTGGTCACCGGCGGCACCGGCGCGCTCGGCGGCCACATGGCCCGCTGGCTCGCCGCCAACGGCGCCGCGCACCTGGTGCTGGTCAGCCGGCGCGGCCGGCAGGCCGAGGGCATCGCCGACCTCGAGGCCGAGCTGGTCGCGCTGGGCGCCCGGGTGACCGTCGCCGCCTGCGACGCCGCCGACCGGTCGGCGCTCGCCGCCGTCCTGGCCGACCTGCCGCCCGAGCACCCGCTGACCACCGTCGTGCACACCGCCGCCGTCCTCGACGACTCGGTGATCAACTCGCTGACGCTGGAGCAGGTCAACTACGCGCTCAGCGCGAAGGTCACCGCCGCGCTGAACCTGCACGAGCTGACCCGCGAGCTGGACCTGGACGCGTTCATCCTGTTCTCGTCGATGGCCGGCACCGTCGGCAGCTCCGGCGTGGGCAACTACGCCCCCGGCAACGCGTTCCTCAACGCCCTCGCCGAGCACCGCCGTGCCCTCGGCCTACCCGCCACCTCCATCGGCTGGGGCGCCTGGGGCGGCGGCGGCATGGCCGACGGCGAGTTCGGCCAGATGCTGCACCGACACGGGGCGCCCGAGATGCCGCCGCGGCTCGCCGTCGCGGCCCTGCACCAGGCCGTCGAGCACGACGAGACGTTCCTGACCATCTCGAACATCGCCTGGGACCGGTTCTTCGTCGCCTTCACCGCCACCCGGCCCGGTCCGCTGATCTCGGAGATCCCCGAGGCGCAGCGGTTGCAGGCCACCAAGGGCCTCGCCGAGGCGAAGGAGACCGACGAGGCGGGCCCGGCCGGCGCGTTCACCCGGATGAGCGCCGCCGAGCGCCAGCAGGCGCTTCTCGACCTGGTCCGCGACCAGGCGGCCACGGTCCTCAAGTACGCCGACGGCCAGGCCGTCGACCCGCACCACGCGTTCCGCGACCTCGGCTTCGACTCGGTGACGGCGGTGGAGCTGCGCAACCGGCTCGCCACCGCCACCGCGCTGCGGCTGCCGGTGACCCTGGTCTTCGACTACCCGTCACCGACCGCGCTCGCCCGGCACCTGCACGAGGAGCTGGGCGGGGAGGCCGCCGTGGCCGCGGAGGCCGCCCCGGTGACGCTCGGCGACGACGAGCCGGTGGCCATCGTCGCGATGTCCTGCCGCTTCCCCGGTGGGGCGAGCGACCCCGAGCGGTTCTGGCAGATGCTGCACGCCGGGCGCGACGCCGTGTCCGACCTACCCGGCGATCGGGGTTGGGACGTCGAGCGGCTCTACGACCCCGACCCCTATTCCACCGGCACCTCCTACGTCCGCAGCGGCGCCTTCCTCTACGAGGCGGCGGAGTTTGATGCCGGTTTCTTCGGTATTTCGCCGCGCGAGGCGTTGGCCATGGATCCGCAGCAGCGGTTGCTGCTGGAGGTTTCGTGGGAGGCGGTCGAGCGGGCAGGGGTTGAGCCTGGGGTTCTTCGGGGTTCGCGAACAGGGGTGTTCGTGGGCACCAATGGTCAGGACTATGGGGCCCTGCTGATGGTGGCGGGGGACGAGGTGGAGGGCTTCGCGGGGACGGGCAACGCCGCGAGTGTGGTGTCGGGTCGGGTGGCGTACGCGTTGGGGTTGGAGGGGCCGGCGGTGTCGGTGGACACGGCGTGTTCGTCGTCGTTGGTGGCGTTGCACCTGGCGGTGCAGTCGCTGCGGCGCGGCGAGTGCGACCTCGCCCTCGCCGGCGGCGTGACCGTGATGGCGACGCCCGGGCTGTTCGTGGAGTTCTCCCGGCAGCGCGGCCTGGCCGCCGACGGCCGGTGCAAGGCGTTCGCCGCGGGAGCCGACGGCACCGGCTGGGGCGAGGGCGTCGGCATGCTGCTGGTGGAGCGGCTCTCGGACGCCCGACGCAACGGCCACGAGGTGCTGGCGATCGTGCGCGGCAGCGCCGTCAACCAGGACGGCGCCTCCAACGGGCTGACCGCCCCGAACGGCCCCTCGCAGCAGCGGGTGATCCGGCAGGCGCTGGCCTCGGCGCGGCTCTCCACGGCCGACGTGGACGTGGTCGAGGCGCACGGCACCGGCACCACGCTGGGCGACCCGATCGAGGCCCAGGCCCTGCTCGCCACGTACGGGCAGGAGCGCGACAAGCCGTTGCTGCTCGGCTCGGTGAAGTCGAACATCGGCCACACGCAGGCCGCCGCCGGCGTCGCCGGTGTGATCAAGATGGTGCTGGCGATGCGGGAGGGCGTGGTCCCGGCGACCCTGCACGTGGACGAGCCGTCCCCGCACATCGACTGGACCTCCGGGGCCGTCGAGCTGGCGGTCGAGTCGCGAGCGTGGCCGGCCGTGGCGCGGGCGCGTCGGGCGGCGGTGTCGTCGTTCGGCATCTCCGGCACCAACGCCCACGTCATCATCGAACTGCCCGAGGACCTGCCCGCCGAGGACGCGGAGCCCGAGGCCGCCGAGAGCCGCAGCCCGGGGCTGGTGGCTGCCGACGTCGTCGTCTGGACGGTGTCGGGGCGGTCGAAGGGCGCCCTGGCCGGTCAGGCGGCCCGCCTGGCCCACCACGTACGCGCGCACGCCGACATCGATGCGGCGGCGGTGGGCTGGTCCCTCGCCGCCACCCGGTCGACGTTCGACCACCGTGCGGCCGTCGTCGGCGCCGGGGTGGCCGAGCTGCTGGCGGGGCTCGACGCCCTGTCCGGAGGCGTGCCGGCGGGGAACCTCGTCACGGGTACGGCCTCCGGGACCGGTGCGGTGTTCGTGTTCCCGGGTCAGGGTGCGCAGTCGGCGCGGATGGCGGCGGGTCTGGTGCGTCGTACGCCGGTGTTCGACGCGAAGCTGGCGGAGTGCCAGCGGGCCCTGGCGCCGTACCTGGACGTGGATCTGGTGTCGGTGTTGACCGG
>NZ_JBAKHL010000107.1:0-15375 GCF_036902715.1 Micromonospora sp. CPCC 205546 | reverse complement strand
CGGCGGCTGCTCCGCGGCCCCGGCGGGCGCGGCGGCCGGCCCGGCGGGCAGGCCGGCGACGTCGGTCGGGGTCTCCGCAGCCGGCTCGGCCGCGGCGGGGGCGGCCTTCTTCCGGCGGGTACGCGTCGCCTTGGCCGGTGGCTCGGGCGGCTCGGCGGGCGCCTGCTCCACAGCGGCCGGCGTCTCCCCGGCGGCCTCCGGGGTCTGCCCCGTGGCCTCGACAGGCTGGGCGGTGACCTCGGCGGGCTGGGCGGCGGCGTCCTCGGTCGCCTTCGCGGTGGTGGCCTTGCGGCGGCGGCGCGTCGCCTTCGGGGCGGTGTCGAGGTCGCCGGAGACCGGGGCGAGCACCTCGGCCTGGGGTGCCTCGCCGCTGCCCGGCACGGGCGCCGTCGACGCCTCGACCGGCGCCTCGGTCTGCTCCGGCTGGTTCAGCGGGGTGGTCCGTCGCCTGGTGGTACGCCGTCGGGTCGGTGCGGCGGGGGCCTGCTCGGCCTCGCCGGTGCCGGCGGCGTTCCCCGCGCCGGCGACGTTCTCGACGGTGCTGCTGTCAGCGGACTCGCCGGCCGGCTGTGAACCGGTCCGTTCGCCGCCCTCGGGCTCGTTCTCGAGCATGGACGTTCTCCAGTTCTGGCTGCCCCGGGCGCGGGTGAGCGCTGCCACGCAGGGTCGCCGCAAAAGTGTTTCCGCCGGGCGCGCACGGTGCGCGACCGCCGAAGTCTGCCTGCCTGAACACCGACCGACGGTCAGCGTTCACCGATGGTTGCCCCGTCGCGGTCCGCGTCCAACGGATCCGCGATCGCATCCTGCGCGGTCAGCGTGCCCTGTGCCAGCCGGATCACCCTCGGCGAAACCGGCGGCTCCAGGTCGGCCACCACGCGGAGGCCGGAAAGGACGTCATCGGGGCGCACGGAGGGGGTGACCTGCCGCACGACCAGTTCGAGTATCGCACACGGTACGGCCGGCGCCCCGGAAGGCGTCTCCGGCGAGGGAATCACATCGATTCGGATCACTGCTGCCCGCGCGTCGAAGGTGCGCCGGCCCTGCTTGGTCATCCGCTCGACCAGCACCTCTTCCGTGGCCGTGAAGGCGGAAACCGCCCGTTGCAGGGTCTCCGGGTCGACCTCGGGCAACTCGATGCGCCAGTGCGACGCCTCGATCCGGTCGGCAAGACTCCCCCCGGTGGCCACGACGGCGTCGAGCACGTCGAGCCCCGGCGACAGGGCGGCGTCCAGCGCGGCGCGCAGCTGCGCCGGGTCGACCTGCTCACGGAGGCCGATCTCCAGGTACTCGGCCTCGCTCGCCACGCCCGTCGGGGCCGCGCTGGCGTACGAGATCTTGGGGTGCGGGGTGAAGCCCTGGGAGAAGGCGATCGGCACGCCCGCCCGGCGCAGCGCCCGCTCGAACGCGCGGGCGAAGTCCCGGTGCGAGGTGAAGCGCAGCGGACCGCGCTTGGCGTAGCGGATGCGGACCCGCTGCACGATCGGCGCCTGGCCGCCCTCTGGCTGTGGTTTCCTGCTGATCGTCGTGCTCCTCGTGTCGGAACCGGTTGATCGTGGCGGCACTGTTCGCGACCCGCGTGCCGCCGACGATAGCCACATGATCGCCCCGGGCACGCGGCGGGCCGCGCACGGGCGGCGCCCGCCGCGCGGGGCTACTGCTGGGCGCCGGTGGGCAGCTTCAGACCGTTGATCGGGGTGAGCGGGAGGAGCTTCTTCCCGGTCGGGCCGATCTGGATCTCGGTGTCCATCGACGGGCAGACGCCGCAGTCGAAGCACGGGGTCCACCGGCAGTCGTCCTGCTCGTACTCGCTGAGCGAGTCCTGCCAGTCCTGCCAGAGCCAGTCCTTGTCCAGGCCCGAGTCCAGGTGGTCCCAGGGCAGGACCTCCAGCTCGTCGCGCTGCCGGGTGGTGTACCAGTCGAGGTCCACACCGAAGGCGGGCAGCACCTCGGCCGCCGCGGTCACCCAGCGCTGGTAGGAGAAGTGCTCGCTCCAGCCGTCGAACCGGCCGCCGTCCTCCCAGACCCGGCGGATCACCGCGCCCACCCGGCGGTCGCCCCGGCTGAGCAGGCCCTCGATCAGCGACGGCTCGCCGTCGTGGTAACGGAAGCCGATCGCCCGGCCGAGCGAGCGGTCCGCGTTGATCGCCTGCTTGAGCATCCTGAGCCGGCCGTCGATGACCTCCGGCCGCTCCATCGACGCCCACTGGAACGGGGTGTGCGGCTTCGGCACGAACCCGCCGATGGAGACCGTGCAGCGGATGTCCTTCGAGCCGGTGGCGGCCCGGCCCGCCCGGATCACCTCGTGGGCCATGTCCGCGATCTCGAGCACGTCGTCGTCGGTCTCGGTGGGCAGGCCGCACATGAAGTACAGCTTCACCTGCCGCCAGCCGTTCGTGTACGCGGTCACGACGGTGCGGATCAGGTCTTCCTTCGACACCATCTTGTTGATGACCTTGCGGATCCGCTCCGACCCGCCCTCGGGGGCGAAGGTCAGGCCGGTGCGCCGGCCGTTGCGGGACAGCTCCTGCGCGAGGTCGATGTTGAACGCGTCGACCCGGGTCGACGGCAGCGAGAGCGACACGTTGGTGCCCTCGTACTGCTGGGCCAGGCCGGAGCACATGTCGCCGATCTCGGAGTGGTCGGCCGACGACAGCGACAGCAGGCCCACCTCGTGGAACCCGGAGAACTCCAGGCCCTCGCGCACCATCTGCCCCACCGTGGTGATGGAGCGTTCCCGGACCGGGCGGGTGATCATGCCGGCCTGGCAGAACCGGCAGCCCCGGGTGCAGCCCCGGAAGATCTCCACCGCGTACCGCTCGTGCACGGTCTCCGCGAGCGGCACCAGGGGCTTCTTCGGGTACGGCCAGGCGTCCAGGTCCATGGTCGTGCGCTTGTGCACCCGGAACGGCACGTCCGGCCGGTTCGGCACCACCCGCTGGATGCGGCCGTCGGGCAGGTAGTCCACGTCGTAGAAGCGCGGCACGTAGACGCTCTCGGTGCGGGCCAGCCGCAGCAGCAGCTCGTCGCGCCCGCCCGGGGAGCCCTCGGCCTTCCACTCCCGCACGATCGCGGTGATCTCCAGGACCGCCTCCTCGCCGTCGCCGAGCACGGCGGCGTCGACGAAGTCGGCGATCGGCTCCGGGTTGAACGCGGCGTGCCCGCCGGCCACGATCACCGGATCGGCGTCGGTGCGGTCGGCCGCGAGCAGCGGGATGCCGGCGAGGTCGATCGCGGTGAGCAGGTTGGTGTAGCCCAGCTCGGTGGAGAAGGAGACGCCGAAGACGTCGAAGTCGCGCACCGAGCGGTGCGCGTCGACGGTGAACTGCGGCACGCCGTGCGCGCGCATCAGCTTCTCCAGGTCCGGCCAGACCGCGTAGGTCCGCTCGGCGAGCACGTCGGGCAGCTCGTTGAGCACCTCGTAGAGGATCTGCACGCCCTGGTTGGGCAGGCCGACCTCGTAGGCGTCGGGATACATCAGCGCCCAGCGCACGGCCGCCGCGTCCCAGTCCTTGACCACCGCGCCCAGCTCGCCACCGACGTACTGGATGGGCTTGGTGACCTGGGGCAGCAGTGGCTCCAGCCGGGGCCAGACCGAATTGGCCGCGGCGGGGCGCGGTGTGGTGGACGGGACGCTCATGATGCCCAAGGGTACGCGGCCCGGCGGCGGCCACCGCGCGCACGCCGGTCGCCGCGCCACCAGCAGGTCGCGACGCGCCCCGTCGGCCCTGCCGGCGCGGGCGTCAAGTGGTGGCCGGAATCGCCCCGCTGGCGCGTCGGTACTAACCTCGGACCGGCGCGAGAGGAGATTGCCGCGATGCCGCAGCCGCAGCCGGGCACGGACCGGCCGGCCGACGGGAGCCCCCGGGGTCAGGACCAGGTTCAGGATCCGGCGGTCACCGAGGAGCCCCCGACCTCCCCCGCAGCACCCGCCCCCACCGGCGGCACGGGCCCGGAGGGCACCCGTGAGCTGCCCACCGACGACCCCGGGCCGGGCACGGCCACCGACGTCACGCAGCACGCGGTCGACGCCGGGCCGCGGGGCTCCGGCGACGCCATCGCCGAGCGGGACACGGGCGAGGCCGGCCCGCGGGACGACGCCCGCCGCGCCGGGTCGGACGACACGCGCGACGTCGGGCCCGAGCGCCCGGCCGGCACCGGACCGGAGGGCACCCGCCTCCTGCCCGACGACGGCCCACCGGCCGCCGCACCGGAGGGCGTCCGCCGGCCGTCGGAGGACGCGCCGGCCGCCGGCCCGGAGGGCACGCGGCTCCTGCCCGACGACCCGCCCGCCGTCGGACCGCAGGGCACCCGGATGTTCTCCGCCGACGAGCTGCCCGCCGAGCCGCCCGCGCCCCGGTGGAGCGGTTCCGCGGCGGTTCCCCCGCCGAAGCCGCGCAAGCGGGCGTGGGGCGAGTCGGCCGAGATCCCCCCGGTGCCGGTGCCGGTGCCGCCACCCCCGCCGGAGCAGCCCGAGCACCTGACGCCGGTCGACCCGTGGGCGGGCGCGGACACCGGCGGATGGGACCTCCCACCGCCACCGCCACCGCCACCGACGCCGACGCTGCCCTACCCCGCGACGCCGTCGCCCCGGCCGTACTCCGGGCCGCCCGCGCCACCCGTGCACTCCCCGGCGCCGCCGGAACCACCGCGCCCCGCGCCGCCCCGGGTCGCGTACCCGGCCGCCCCGCCGCCGGCCTACCCCGTCTCCCCGCCGCCGGCCTTCCGGGCGCCGGTCTCCCCGCCGCCGGCCTCCCGGGCACCCGTCCAGGCCCGGCCGGCACCACCCCCGTCGCCGCCGCCCGCACCGCCCAGGCAGCGTCGGGCGGCGGCGCCGCCGGCCGGACCGCCACCCGGACCCCAGGCCCCCCAGGGGTACGCGCCGAAACCCGCCCGCAGGCGTCGCCGGTGGCCGTGGATGCTGCTGCTCATCCTGGCCTGCTGCTGTGGCTGCCCGGCCTACTACGGCGTGCCGATGACGTCGCAGTACCCGGCGAACGCCAGCCTGCCCGCCGAGGTGGCCGACCTGCGGCTGCGCGACGACAACACCAGCAAGGCGACCGCCAAGCAGTTGGAGACGGAGGTGCGCAAGGCGCACTGGCTGGCCGAGGACACCTTCGCCGGCATCTACAGCACGCCCGCCGGCAAGCGGGTGACGGTCTTCGGCGGCACGGGGTTCCGGTTCACCCCCGAGTCGGACGCGGAGGACGAGATCGCCAGGCTCACCGGGCAGTACTCGCTCGGCGAGGCCCAGGTGGTCGACACCGGCGTACGCGGCCGGCACCAACGCTGCGCGGTGGGCCGCGCCGACGGCCAGGACGTGGTGGTGTGCACCTCGGTCGACCACGGCAGCATCGCCACCGCGGTCTTCACCCGCCTCTCCCTCGACGACAGCGCCACCCTGCTCGGCACGCTGCGGGAGCAGATGGTCACGACCGAGCAGAAGTAGGGCCCTCGCGGCCCGGCCGGCGTCGGGGCGTCGACGGAAGAAGACGCGGTCGCTGCCGCCCCGTGGCGTCCGCGCCGGTGGGGGCGGCGCCCCGACCGGGAGGTCAGGCCGGGGCGTCGCCGCCGGTGGCGGAGGGCGCGCGCGGCGGGGCGTGGCGGGGCACGTACTCCTGGCCGGTGAGCTTCTGGATCTCGGCCATGACCTCGTCGGTCATCTCGCGCAGCGACGTGCGGTCGTCCGGCCTGCCGGTGAAGTCCAGCGGCTTGCCGAACCGGATGGTGATCTTCGCGCGGCCGGGGCGGGGCACGCGGGTGCCGATGGGCTGCGCCTTGTCGGTGCCGGTCATGCCGACCGGGATGATCGGCACGCCGGCCGCCACCGCCAGCCGGGCCGCGCCGGTGCGCCCCCGGTAGAGCCGGCCGTCCGGCGACCGGGTCCCCTCCGGATAGACCGCGACCAGGTCACCGGCCTTGAGCACCGGGATGGCGGCGTCGAATGCGGACAGCGCCGCGCGACCGCCGGCCCGCTCGACCGGGATGGCGCCCAGGCCGGTGAGCACGTGCTTGGAGAGGGCGCCCTTCGGGCCGGTGCCCGTGAAGTACTCCGACTTGGCCCAGAACGCCAGGTGCCGGGGGACGACGGTGCCGAGGAACAGCTCGTCGGCGACCGAGAGGTGGTTGCCCGCGAAGATCGCTCCCCCGGTGTCCGGAATGTGCTCCAGCCCCTCCACGGTCGGACGGAAGGCCAGCCGGAGCGCGGGCGCCACGGTGAGCTTGCCGATGGTGTAGAGCAGGGGCACTGGTCCTCCGGCGGAGTGTGTGCGAACAGGCGGTGTCACGGTAACCGACGGGTCCACGGGGTGTCGCCCGGGTGGCCGGTCGACCGCCTGGTGAGCGGGCGTGTCGCGGTCGGCGCCGGCGCCCCGGCCGACGTCGCCGGAGCACCGGCCCCCGCCGACCCGTACCCCGCCGACGGCGACGGTCACCCGCCAGCTCCCGCGGTCTTCCGCTCCTCGGTCGTCGCCCGGGGTGACCGGGCTCACGCCCACCGGTGTCACGCCCGGCCCACCGCGCGCCGTCGTGGGGGTGTCAACATCGACCGGACCGAGGAGGTCGTCATGCAACGGATGAACGTGGCCGAGGTGGCACCGCAGGCGTACCAGGCCGTGCTGGGACTGGAGAAGTACGTCCGGGCCAACGTCGGGCACACCGTGCTGGCGCTGGTGAAGCTGCGCGCGTCGATGCTGAACGGCTGCGCGTTCTGCGTCGACATGCACAGCCGCGACGCGCTCGCCGCGGGCGAGTCGGACCGGCGGCTCTTCGCCGTCGCCACCTGGCGGGAGGCGCCCTTCTTCGACGAACGGGAGCGGGCCGCGCTGGCACTCACCGACGCGGTGACCCGTCTCGGCGAGCACGGCGTGCCCGACGACGTCTGGGACGCGGCGGCGAAGGTGTGGTCCGAGAAGGAACTCGCCGACCTGTTGATGGCGGTCGCCACCATCAACGTGTGGAACCGCATCGCCGTGACCTGCCGCAACGACCTCCCGAAGGACGTGTGACGGGTCCCGACGCGACGCAGGCGGCCGGTGCGCTCCACGCGCACCGGCCGATGCTGCTGGGCCTGGCCTACCGCCTGCTCGGCAGCCGGCACGACGCGGAGGACGTGCTCCAGGAGGCGTACCTGCGCTGGCTGGGGGTCGACCGGGCGACGGTCGCCGAGCCGAGGCGCTACCTGTCCCGGGTGGTCACCCGGCTGGCGCTGGACCGGCTGCGCGCCGTGCGGGCCGCCCGGGAGACGTACGTGGGGCCGTGGCTTCCCGAGCCGGTGCCGACCGCGCCGTCACCGTTCGGGCCGCTGGACTCCGTGGAGCTGCGCGACTCGCTCTCCACCGCCCTGTTGCACCTGCTGGAGCGGCTCACCCCGCCGGAGCGGGCCGTCTACGTGCTGCACACGGCCTTCGAGCTGCCGTACGCCGAGATCGCCGGGATCCTGGACCGTTCCGTGGCGGACTGCCGGCAGCTGCACCACCGGGCGGCGGCCCGGATCGGCCAGGACCGGCGCCGCTTCACCGCCGGTCGGGCCGAGCAGGAACGGCTGCTGGACGCCTTCCTCGCCGCCGCCCGCGACGGCGACCTGGCGGCGCTGACCGGGCTGGTCGCGACGGACGCCACCGCCTGGACCGACGGCGGGGGCCGGGTCAAGGCGGCACGCAACCCGGTCACCGGCGCCGACCGGGTGGCCCGCTTCTTCGCCGGGTTGTACGGGCCGGGTCGCCGCCCCACCGTGCGGCGGCTGGAACTCAACGGCCAGCCGGCCGCGCTGATCGTGCCCGCGCACGCGGGCAGGTACGCGCTGACGGTCGCGGCGGCCGGCGGCCGGATCACCGCGTTGCACGTGGTCGGCAACCCGGACAAGCTGCGGTGGGCGTACTGAGCGGGCCGGCCGTCAGCCGGCCCGCGACGGTGGCGGGCCGGGCGCTCAGCCCAGCTCGGGGAACCAGAGCGCGATCTCGCGCTTCGCGCTGTCCGGCGAGTCGGAGGCGTGCACCAGGTTCTCCCGGTTGGACAGGGAGAGGTCGCCGCGGATCGTGCCGGCCGCCGCCCGGCGCCCGTCGGTCGCCCCGACGAGCCCGCGCACCACGTCGATGACCTGGTCGCCGGAGAGCACCAGCGCCACCAGCGGGCCGCCGGTCATGAAGTCCTTCAGCGGCGGATAGAACGGCTTGTCGACGTGCTCGGCGTAGTGCTCGTCGGCCAGCGCGGCGTCCATCGCCCGGAACACCATCGCGTCGATCCGCAGCCCCTTGCGCTCGAAGCGGGAGATCACCTCGCCGACCAGCCCGCGGCGGACCGCGTCGGGCTTGATCAGTACGAGGGTGCGCTCATCGGGGCTGCTGCTGGACACGCTGGGTTCCTCCTGTGCGCGGAAGACGCTCGGGCTGGGTACGGTCAGCCTAGCGACCCGGTCCCGGCGCCGGCGCGGCGGTCGGTCCTTCCTCCGGCGGCCGATCCGGCCTAGCCTGGCCCTTGACCCTCGGGAGGTCCACTGTGGCGAATGGCGGGAACCGACCCATCGCGCCGGTACGCAAGCTGATCGCCGCGGTGCTGGGCACCGTGGCCACCTTCGTCGTCCTCTTCGGCCTCGGCATGACGAGCTGGGCGATCGTGGCTCTCGGCGTCGCCCTGCTGGTGCTGGCCATCGCGCTGGCCACGGTGCGCGGGGGCGGTCGCACCTGGGTCATCGGCGAGGGGCACGTGCACAGCGCCTCCGAGCCGCCCACCCAGTACGCCTTCGGCCGCTGCGAACTCCAGCTGGTGATCGACGCCCCGGGGCTGCCACCCCGCTCCAAGAAGATCATCGAGCCGCGGGTGCCGGTGGCGAAGTGGCCGTCGCTCGGCCAGACGCTGCCGATCCGGGTGGCCCTGGACGACCAGCGCCACGTCCGGGTCCTCTGGGACGACGTGCCCACCCACACGGAGACCGCCGCCGCCGCGGCCGCCGACCTGCCGCCCGAGTACGCGGGCGCCGAGCCGCTGGACATGGACGACGTCCTGATCCAGCAGGAGGCCCCGCCGTGGGCGGACCGGGCGCCGGAGGACGACTACCGCGACGACTTCCGGAACGACTTCCGCGACGACTTCCGGGGGCCGGCGGGTGACCCGCTGGGCGACCCCGTCGGGGATCCGCTGGACGATCCGCTCGGTCGGGACCGGGCCGGGCGGCCCGAGGAGCGCGAGCCCGTCGTGATGCACCAGCGCCCGGGTGGGCCGGTCGTGCTGGAGGGCACGCTCGTCGAGCCCGGCACCGGCACCCTGCCGCGCCGGGCGACCCCGACGCCCCGGCCACCCGCTGAGGAGCGCTTCGACGTGTCCGGCGAGCGCCGCGACCCGCCCGCGCCGGGGGACCCCATCGACCTCCCCCTGGACGACCCCGCCCCGCCCCGCGACCGGATCGGCGACGAGCGGATCAGCCCGGAGGAGCTGGACGAGGCGATCTTCGGCACCGGGCCGGCGGCCGGCGCCGGCGACGGGGCCGACGAGTCCACCTCGGCCGGCGACGAGTTCGGGGCGCCGATCGCCGGTGTGGGCCTGACCCTCCTCGTCACCGACCTGCCCCGATCGCTGGCCTTCTACCGCGACCTGGGCTTCACCGAGGTCGACCGGGGTTCCGGCAACGCGGTGCTCGCCTCCGGCACGACCCGCCTGGTGCTGCGGGAGGTCACCGAGGCGGCGCCGATCAGCCGCCGGCTGGTGCACGTCAACCTCGAGGTCGACGACATCGGTTCCGCCTACGAGCGGCTACGCGGGACGGGCGTCCGGTTCACGTACGCCCCCCGGGTGGTCAACCGGGGCACCAAGCTGGAGGTGTGGGCGGCGGCGTTCCGGGACCCGGACGGGCACGGCATCGCCCTGACCCAGTGGCGCGAACGCGCCGAGGCCTGACCCGTCAGCCCAGGATGACCCGGCGCACGTGCAGGGCGTAGGCCCATACCAGCGCGAAGACGACGCCCAGCACGAGCAGCGACCAGTGCAGCAGACCGGCCAGCATCAGCAGCCCCTGCAGGACGGTGCCGGCGTGCCAGGCCCACGACCGGCGCATCATGCCGGCCAGCAGCACCGCCGCCACGGCCAGCGCCACGACCACCCCGATCGCCGTGCCGCCCAGGTCGCCGCCGACCACCCGGATCGGTTGGATGGCCAGCACCAGCACCAGCGCCTCCAGGCTGAGCGTGCCGGCGCCGAGGCCGCGGACCGCCCGTTCCGGGTTGCGCAGCCCGGAACGGCGCGGCGGCCGCCCGCCGGCGGCCCCGTCGGCCGCCCCGGCCGGACGGTCGCCGTCCGCGGTGACGCGTTCCGGCCCGGTCATCGCTTCAGCAGCCGGCGGGCGTCGGCCACGGTCACCACCGACCCGGTGACCAGCACCCCGACCCCGCTGAGCTCCCCCGGTACGTCCTCCTCGGCCATCGCCACCGCCGTCTCGATCGCGTCCGGCATCTCCTCGGCCACCTCCACCCGGTCGGGCCCGAAGACCTCGGCCGCCAGTTCGGCCAGCTCCCGCGCCGGTAGCGCCCGGGGCGAGCTGTTGCGGGTCACCACGACCTGGTCGACCACCGGCTCCAGCAGCTCCAGCAGGCTGGCCGCGTCCTTGTCCGCGAGGACGCCGACCACGGCGACCAGCTTGCTGAACGCGAACTCCTCCTGCAACGCCGTGACGGTGGCGGCCATCCCGTGCGGGTTGTGCGCGCCGTCGAGCAGGATGGTCGGCGCGCTGCGTACGCGCTCCAGCCGCCCCGGCGAGCTGGCCACGGCGAAGCCCTCCCGGACCGCCTCCACGTCGAGCTGCCGCTTCGCCCCGGCGCCGAGGAACGCCTCGACCGCCGCCAGCGCCACCGCCGCGTTCTGGGCCTGGTGGGCGCCGTGCAGCGGGATGAAGACCTCCTCGTAGACGCCGCCGAGGCCCTGGAGGGTGAGCACCTGCCCGCCGACGGCCACCGCCCGCCGGAGCACCCCGAACTCGGCGCCCTCGCGGGCGATGGTCGCGCCCACCTCCGCGCAGCGTTCCAGGATCGGCCCGGCGGCCTCCTCCTCCTGGGCTGCGGAGATCACCGTCGCGCCCTTGTGGATGATGCCCGCCTTGGCCAGCGCGATGTCCTGGATGGTGTCGCCGAGCCACTCGGTGTGGTCGAGCCCGACCGGGGTGAGCACGCACACCCCGGCCTGGAGCACGTTGGTCGCGTCCTCCGCGCCGCCCAGGCCCACCTCGACCACCGCCACGTCCACCGGGGCGTCGGCGAAGGTGGCGAAGGCCAGCGCGGTGGTCATGTCGAAGTACGTCAGCGGCTCGGCCGAGCGCTCGTCGACCAGCCGGGCCAACGGCTCGATCTCCCGGTAGGTGGCGACGAACCGCCCCTCGTCCACCGGCTCACCGTCCAGGCTGATCCGCTCCCGGACGGTCTCCAGGTGCGGGCTGGTGTAGCGGCCGGTGTGCAGCCCGAACGCCCGCAGCAGCGAGTCGATCATCCGGGCCGTCGACGTCTTGCCGTTGGTCCCGGTCAGGTGGATCGACGGGTACGCCCGCTGCGGGCTGCCGAGCAGGTCCAGCAGCGACTCGATCTTGTCCAGTTCGAAGGCCATGCGGGTGAAGCCGCGGCCGGCCAGTTCGGCCTCGACGGCGGCGAATTCGGTGCGGTCGGTCACGAGGGCAGCGCCTCCAGAGCGGCGTCGATGCGGACGAGGTCGGCCTCGGCGACGGCGAGTCGGTCGCGGATCTTGGCGACCACCGGCTCCGGCGCCTTGTCGACGAACGCCGGGTTGCCGAGCTTCGCCCGCGCCTGCGCGGCCTCCTTCTCGGCGGCCGCCCGGTCCTTGGTCAGTCGGGCCCGCTCGGCGGCCACGTCGATCGTCCCCCGGGTGTCCAGGCCCACGCTCACCTCGCCGGGCATGGCGAGCGTCGCGCTGGCCTGGAAGTCGTCGCCGGCCGCGTCCAGCCGCACCAGCGACCGGATCAGCGGCTCGTGCGCGGCGATGCCGGCGGCGGCCAGGCCGTCGAGTCGGGCGGCGACCCGCTGCGTCGGGCGCAGCCCCTGGTCCGAGCGGAACCGCCGGATCTCGGTCACCACCCGCTGGAGGGTGCCGACCTCGACCTCCGCGGCGTCGTCGACTCCGGTACGGTCCGCCACCGGCCAGGCGGCAGTCATGACCGTCTCGCCGCCGGTGAGCGCGGTCCACAGCTCCTCGGTGACGAACGGGATGACCGGGTGCAGCAGTCGCAGCAGCTGGTCCAGCACGTGTCCGAGCACCCGGCGGGTCGCCTCGGCGGCCGGGCCGCCCTCGACGAGCACCGGCTTGGTCAGCTCCACGTACCAGTCGCAGACGTCGTCCCAGGCGAAGTGGTAGAGCAGGTCACAGACCTTCGCGAACTCGTACGCCTCGAACTGCTCGTCGACCTCGGCGGTGACGTGCGCCAGCCGGGACAGGATCCACCGGTCGACCGTCGAGAGCGTGTCGGCCGCTGGCAGCGGCCCCTCGGTGTGGGCGCCGTTGAGCAGCGCGAACCGGGTGGCGTTCCAGAGCTTGTTGCAGAAGTTGCGCGAGCCCTGGCACCACTCCTCGCTGACCGGCACGTCCCCGCCCGGGTTGGCGCCCCGGGCGAGGGTGAACCGGGTGGCGTCGGCGCCGTAGCGGTCGATCCAGTCCAGCGGGTCGACCACGTTGCCGAACGACTTGGACATCTTCTTGCCGAACTGGTCGCGGACCATGCCGTGCAGCGCCACCGTGTCGAACGGCTGCCGGCCGTCCATCGCGTACAGGCCGAACATCATCATCCGGGCGACCCAGAAGAAGAGGATGTCGTAGCCGGTCACCAGGACGCTGGTCGGATAGAACTTCGCCAGGTCGGGGGTCTGCTCCGGCCAGCCGAGCGTGGAGAACGGCCACAGGCCGCTGGAGAACCAGGTGTCCAGCACGTCCTCGTCCTGGTGCCAGCCCTCACCCGTCGGCGGCTCCTCGTCTGGGCCGACGCAGACGATCTCGCCGTCC
The DNA here is from genome assembly GCF_036902715.1 of Micromonospora sp. CPCC 205546. Taxonomy (NCBI): domain Bacteria; kingdom Bacillati; phylum Actinomycetota; class Actinomycetes; order Micromonosporales; family Micromonosporaceae; genus Micromonospora; species Micromonospora sp. CPCC 205546. The sequence goes on along the minus strand of NZ_JBAKHL010000107.1, from coordinate 2,391 downwards.
GGCCCGTACCAGACGGGGATGCGGTGGCCCCACCAGAGCTGCCGGGAGATGCACCAGTCGTGCATGTTGTCGACCCACGCGAAGTACCGCTTGGCCAGCTCCGCCGGCTCGATCCTCACCCGGCCGTCGCGCACCGCGTCGCCGGCCGCCTTCGCCAGCGGGGCGGTGTCGACGAACCACTGCAGCGACAGCCGCGGCTCGACGGTCGTCTTGCACCGGGAGCAGTGCCCCACCGCGTGCACGTACGGCCGCTTCTCGGCCACGATCCGGCCCTGCTCGCGCAGCGCGGCGACGATGGCGGGTCGCGCCTCGTACCGGTCCAGACCCTGGAACGGGCCGTGCGCGGTGATGACGCCCCGCTCGTCCATGATCGTCAGTGACGGCAGGTCGTGCCGCTGGCCGATCTCGAAGTCGTTCGGGTCGTGGGCGGGGGTCACCTTGACCAGGCCGGTGCCGAAGCTCGGGTCGACGTGCTCGTCGGCCACGATCGGGATCCGCCGGTCGGTCAGCGGCACGGGGACCTCGGTGCCGATCAGGTGCCGGTAGCGCTCGTCGTCCGGGTGGACCGCCACCGCCGTGTCACCGAGCATCGTCTCGGCCCGGGTGGTGGCGACCACGACGTCGTCGCTGTAGCGGATCGAGATCAGCTCGCCGTCGTCGTCGGTGTGCTCCACCTCGATGTCCGACAGCGCGGTCAGGCAGCGCGGGCACCAGTTGATGATCCGGTTGGCCCGGTAGATCAGCCCGTCGTCGAAGAGCTTCTTGAACATGGTCTGGACGGCCCGGGACAGGCCCTCGTCCATGGTGAAGCGCTCACGGTCCCAGTCGACGGAGTCGCCGAGGCGGCGCATCTGGCCGAGGATCGCGCCGCCGGACTCGGCCTTCCACCGCCACACCCGCTCGACGAACTTCTCCCGACCCAGGTCGTGCCGGGACAGGCCCTCGCCGGCGAGCTGCCGTTCCACCAGGTTCTGGGTGGCGATGCCGGCGTGGTCCATGCCGGGCAGCCACAGCGCCTCGTGGCCCTGCATCCGCTTGCGGCGGGTCAGCGCGTCCATGAGGGTGTGCTCGAACGCGTGGCCCATGTGCAGGGAGCCGGTGACGTTGGGCGGCGGGATGACGATGGTGAAGGGGGGCTTGTCGCTGTCCGCCGACGCCCGGAAGTGGCCGGCGGCTACCCACTGCTCGTACCGTCGCTGCTCTACCTCGCCGGGCTGGTACTGGCCGGCAAGCGTCGGGGCGTCGGGGCGTCGGGCATCCAGTCTCTCGGTCACCCTGAAAGTCTACGGAGCGCTTCCCGGGACCCGACGTGCGCCACCTGCCGTTCGCGTACGGTGTCGGCTATGTCCGACGCACATCTCACCCAGCGCCCGTCCGTGGACGGGCCCGAACCGATCGACCTGACCGACGAGCCCATCCAGCTCAGCAACCGGGACCCGGAGAAGGTCCCGCAGCGGCGGGCGACGCGGTCGAGGCGCCGGCGGGTGGCGTGGGCCGCGGCGGCGGCGGTCGGGCTCGCGGGCGCCGCGGTGCTCGGCACGGCCGGCTGGCGGGTGGCCCAGCAGAAGGACGCCGACCTGGCCACCCCGGACCGGGTGGCGGGCCTCGTCCGCGACGACAGCGACCGGGCCCGAAGCACCTCCGACTACCTGCGCAGCGGATTCGCCGCCGACATCGACCTGGACAGCAGCTTCGGCACCGTCTACCGCGATCCCGCCGACGACAAGCGCTCCGTGCTGGTCTTTGGCGGTACGACTCTGCTCTGGCAGCCGGAGCGCGACCTGGACAGCCTGTTCGGGCTGCTCACCGACGAGGCCGGCAAGGTGACGGGGCTGCGCGAGGTGCCCGCCGGTCGCCTGGGCGGCGTGATGAAGTGCGGCACCACCAGCGGCGACGGCGGCGACTTCGCGGTCTGCGGCTGGGCCGATCACGGCAGCGTCGTGATGGGGATGTTCCCGGGCCGCTCGATCGACGACGCCGGTGGGCTCTTCCGCGCGATGCGCGCCGAGATCCAGACCCGGGGCTGACGCCTCCCGACGCCTTGGGCGCCGCTGTCCCGCCTGCGCCCTTGGCTTGGCCTACGCGCCGACGCCGCCATGTACCGGGCCAAGAGCCTCGGGGTGGGTCGCCCGCCCCTTGACTTCGCCTGTGCCTCCGTCTCGCAGCGGCGTCCCGGTCCCGTTCCCGGTCGCTCCTGTTCGTCGGTTGACGCCGTCGGCGCCTGTTCCCTGGCGAAGTGGCGAAATTGCTGTACAACGCAGTTCAGGGCCACCCCGAAAGGGTGACCCTGAACCGAAAGATTGTCCGGCGGTGTCCTACTCTCCCACACCCTCCCGAGTGCAGTACCATCGGCGCTGGAGGGCTTAGCTTCCGGGTTCGGAATGTAACCGG